>DATDNS010000558.1:0-4716 GCA_036518155.1 Bacteroidota bacterium | reverse complement strand
CGGAGGGAAATTGTAGTGAAGCATGAATCGCTTCGTTGTTTCGGGGAAAAGACCTTCCAGCACCTGTTCGTCGAGCTTGGTCCCCAACGTGGCCGTTGTCAGGCTTTGCGTCTCACCGCGGGTGAACAATGCCGAGCCGTGGGTACGAGGCAAGAGACCGATTTCGCAGGTGATCGGTCGAATCTCTTTCAGCCCGCGTCCGTCCAGACGCTTCTTTTCGTTCAAAATCGTCGAACGCATGGAGCGCTTTTCGATGTCGTGGACGATTTGATCCAAATCCACTTCCCGGTCGGGGTATTTCTCTGCCAGCGCCTTGTGCACATCCGCGTATACCGCATTTGTTGCCTCCGAGCGCTCTTCTTTCTTCATGACCGTCCGGCTGAGTTCCGCGAGGCGCTGCCCAGCGATTGCCTGGACGTCGGAAATCATGTCGGCCGTAATCGTGGAGGGTTCGATAGCCCTTTTCTGCCTTTTTACTTCGGCCGCAAGCTCCAGTTGAATGCTGCAGAGCATTTTGATCGCCTGATGGCCAACCCGTAATGCCTCAAGCATGTCGTTTTCCGATATCTCTCTGGACTCGCCTTCCACCATAACGATGGAATCGCTCGTTCCGGCAACCGTGACGTCGAGATCGCTCTTTTCGAGGTCTGAAAAAGTGGGGTTGACAACCCAACGGCCTTCGATTCTGCCCACGCGGACTTCGGCAATCGGTCCGTCAAACGGGATATCCGACACCATCAGGGCCGCAGATGCCGCACATGCGCCAAGGACATCACCGTCGTGTTCTTTGTCGGATGAATATACTGTGACGAGTATTTGTGTCTCGTTCCGGTAGTTCTCCGGGAACATCGGCCTGATCGGCCTGTCGATCAGCCGCGAAGAGAGGATCTCCTTTTCGGAGGGCCTGCCTTCCCGTTTGAAAAAACCGCCCGGGATTTTTCCGGCCGATGCCGTCTTTTCCCGGTATTCAACCTGCAACGGGAAAAAGTCCGAACCTTCTTTCGGAGTTCGTTCGCTTACAACAGTGGCCAGGACCATGGTATCAGCATATTTGACCATGACTGCGCCATCAGCCTGTTTGGCAAACCTGCCAGTTTCAAACGTGAAGGATTTTCCTTCGAGAGTTATTTCCTTTGTAACCATTTTGCATTTACCCCTTCGTGACAACGATTGATGTCATAATACTCTGGACCTGTGAATGATTTAGGTACTACTTTCGAATATCAAGTTCCTGGATGATCTTCCTGTAGCGGTTGATATCCTTCTGCATGAGATAATCCAGAAGTCTCCTGCGTTTTCCGACGAGCTTGAGCAAACCAAGCCGGGAGTGATGGTCTTTTTTGTGCATGTCAAAATGCGGGGAGAGTTGATTGATGTGTGCAGTGAGGATGGCAATCTGCACTTCCGGTGTGCCCGAATCATTCGACCCTTTTCCATATTTCTTGACGAACTCTGCTTTTTGATCTTTTGTTATCGGCATGAGAATTCCTTACGTGTGCATTGATTAATAGTTGGTTTCAATTCTGTTTCAAATTCAGATATTCATTCCGCAACCGAATGCTTTCAGTCTTATCGAGTCTCATCTGATTGATCAGCTCTTCGGTGCTGGAAAACCTGATCTCATCGCGCAGGCGTTTCCGGAGCGCAATGCGAAGATTCGTGCCATAAATGTCGTTTTGAAAATCCAAGATGTACACTTCGATAACGCGTCTTCCATCCGTTGCGAACGTGGGTCGGACGCCAATGCTGGCTATTCCTGCTAGCTTTTTTTCACTGATCCCTACTTCAACAAAATAAATACCGTTCTTCGGAACGAGTTTCTTCTCCGACTCAAGCTGAAGATTCGCCGTGGGGAAGCCAAGCGTCCTGCCACGCATATCCCCTTTTACCACGCTGCCGTTGAGCGAATAGGGGCGTCCGAGGAGTTGTGCCGCACCTTCAACATCTCCGTTCACGAGCAAATCCCGGATTGCCGTGCTACTGACCACCTGACTGTGCACAACGAACTCCTGTACCGCAACACTGGAATAGCCAAATTCCTTCCCGAGTCTGAGCATTTCCTCGATACTACCTTCACGATCACGTCCAAAATGGTGGTCATACCCTTCGACAATTTCGCTTACGCCAATGCCCTTGACAAGATACTCCAGATAAAATTCGCGTGCGGTGAGGCGTGAAAAGGCGTAGTCAAACGCAATCGTAAAGAACAGGTCAACACCCAGCGCTGCCGCAATCTCCTGTTTTTCCCTGAGTGTCGTAAGGATCGGCACTCCTTTGTGGTTGCCGACAACTTCACGCGGATGCGGTTCAAAGGTAACGACGACGGCGCGTCCATTCCGCCGTTTTGCACGCTGCACCACCTCACGAAGAAGCTCCTGATGAGCAAGGTGCATCCCATCAAACGTGCCAACAGTAACTACAGAATTCCTGTCGTGCGTGATCTCGCTAAGCTGGTTGACCAACTTCATCGTGTTGCCGGTGTCTGCTTTCAAGCGTCTGGCGAAGCGTAACTAAATCCTGAATTGTCATTGCGTGTTCAACAGTGTAAGATCCTATGCGAATTCTCCGCAATGAACGCAGTGTGCACCCGCATCCCAGTTCATTTCCCAGATCGTCAATCAACGAGCGTATGTACGTTCCTTTAGAACAGACAACACGGAACTTTGCCATCGGCGGAGCGAAGCGCGTGATACGAAAATCAACGATTTCAATTTCCTTTGCCGACCGTTCGACGTTCACGCCGTCGCGCGCATACGAATACAGCGGCCTTCCGTCTTTCTTGGCGGCCGAATACATTGGCGGAACCTGCAAGACCTTTCCCCGGAACTTTTGAACGGCCTGTTCGAGCACAACAGGCGTTACATCCGTGTACGGACTCGTTTCCGTAACCGCCGTTTCAGAATCGAAGCTTGGTGTTCGCACTCCGAGCTCAAACGTTCCTGTGTATTCTTTTTCAGCATTCAGGAAGGACTCCAGGCTTTTCGTCCGCTTGCCGGTGCAGACGATCAACAGCCCTGACGCTTTAGGGTCAAGCGTTCCTGCATGGCCAACTTTCTTCACATTGAAAAGCGATCTGATCTTCTTCACAACATCGAACGAAGTCCAGTCTAACGGCTTGTCGACCAGCAGCATCTCCCCTTCAACCTGGAAATCGCGACCACCTTCCGTGGGCTTCATTCCTTGTCTTCCGGGCCCGGCGCACCAGAGCCCTCGTTGTGGATTTGCTTGAAGATCTTCTCGAGGTTCATCGCATTGTCCATCGTCTCGTCCAGGTAAAAGACAATCGACGGTGTGAACTTCAACTTGATGTTCCGGCCAAGCGTCTGACGGACAAATCCTTTTTGCGATTCGAGCATGGACAGCGTCTTTTGCTTCTTTGTTGCATCGCCGAACACGCTCACATAGACTTTGGCAATCTTGAGATCGGGAGTCATACGGACTTCCGTCACCGTCATGAAGCCGTACTCCTTCATCTCGAAATTGCGCTGGAAGATAACGCCAATCTCCTCTTTAACGATCGATGCGACTCTTTCCGTCCGAACTGACACAACCTGCTCCCTATTCCAAGGTTCGCTTTGTTTCAACCATCTTGTACGCTTCGACGATATCCCCAACCTTGATGTCATTGAAGTTTTGAAGCGAAATCCCGCACTCGAACCCCTGCGCCACTTCTTTGACATCATCCTTGAATCGCTTCAGGGTATCCATCATACCGTCGAACACGACAACACCGTCGCGAACGAGACGGACTTTGTTGCCACGAGCGATCGTTCCATCTTTGACGTAACATCCGGCAATTGTGCCGATCTTCGAGATCTTGAATATCTGGCGGACTTCAACCGTCGCCATCACCTCTTCGCTGATCGTCGGTGCCAGCATCCCTTCAAGAGCAGTCTTGACTTCGTTGATAGCGTCGTAGATGATATTGTATAACCTGATGTCGACGTGCTCCGTCTGCGCCAGTCTCCGTGCGTTTAAGTTGGGCCGCACGTGGAATCCGATGATCACAGCCCTCGATGCTGCGGCGAGGAGAACGTCGGACTCTGAAATTCCACCGACACCCTTGTGAATAACGTGGACTTTAACCTCTTTCGTCGACAAGCGAAGCAATGAATCCCCGAGCGCTTCGGCGGATCCATCGACGTCCGCTTTGACGATGACCGGGAGGTCGCGAACCTGACCCTCTCTGATCTGAGTCGAAATGTCGTCCAGCGTGATACGATGGCGCTGCCGGAAATCCTGCTCGCGTTTCAGCTGCTGCCGTTTGACGCTGATTTCGCGCGTTTCGTGCTCATCGAGCAGGACAACAAACAAATCACCCGCCTGGGGCATTCCGTCAAACCCTGTTACCAGGACCGGCTGCGAAGGATGGGCAACTTCGACGCGTTGTCCGCGTTCGTCGTACATTGACCGCACGCGCCCACTCCAAATTCCGCAAACGAAAGAATCGCCGACGCGCAGCGTTCCCTTTTGTACAAGAACCGTTGCCGTGTTTCCCTTTGCCTTGTCGAGCTCCGCTTCAATAACCACGCCGCGTGCCTCACGGTCGGGGTTCGCCTTCAAATCCAGGACTTCCGCCTCGAGAAGTATTTTCTCGAGCAACTGTTCGACATTTTTCCCGGTGCGCGCCGATAGTTCCACGACCTGATGCTTGCCTCCCCAGTCTTCGACCAGAACTCCTTTGTCGGCGAGCTGCTGCTTGATTCGATCCGTGTT
>DATDNS010000557.1:0-2860 GCA_036518155.1 Bacteroidota bacterium | reverse complement strand
CCCTCTTCCTTTTCCATGAACTGTTCGAGGTGCGAAACGGCCGATTTCATGACTTCAGCAGACTGGAGCACAAACGGCAGCTGCATCTGACCCGAACCAAACAAGTCCCCTACAACCTTCATGCCGTCGAGAAGTATGGTATTGATGATCTCGAGGGCCGGGTGACGCTGCAACGCATCATCGAGGTCTTTCTGCAGACCGACTTTGTCCCCGTCGATGATCCGGTTCTTCAACCGTTCCTCCGCAGTTGCGCCTTTTACACCCTGTTTCCTGGAGGCTTCCTGTTTCTGGCCGGCGTAGTAGGACATCAATTGCGTCAGCGGATCGAAAACGCACTTGCGGTTTTCCCCTTCCCCTTCAAATTTCCGTTCGTCGAAAATCAATTGACGGCAAAGCTCGCGCCCCTTTTCGTCGATCTTGTACAGCGGCACGATCCGCGACGCGTGAACGATCGCCATGTCCAAACCGGCCTCGACGGCATAGTGGAGGAAGACACTGTTGAGGACGTGGCGGATGTGCGGCGAAAGCCCAAACGAGACATTGCTCACACCGAGAGACGTGTGTACACCGGGAAGCTCCTTCTTAATCAGCCGGATTGCATCAATCGTCGCCGTGCCCGATTTGCGAAACTCCTCATCGCCCGACCCCAGGGTAAACGTGAGCGTATCGAAAATGAGGTCGTGCGGCTTCATCTTGAACCTGGTTACGGCCAAATCATAAATGCGCTTCGCGATGGACAGCTTTGCCTCCGCCGTTTTCGCCATTCCTTGTTCATCGATGGTCAACGCAATAACCGCCGCACCATAATTCTTGCACAGAGGGACCACTTTGATTATCCGTTCCTCGCCATCTTCAAGATTGATGGAATTGACAACGGCTTTGCCGCCGATCCGCTGGAGCGCCTCTTCGATGACATTCGCTTCCGTGGAATCGATGACGAGCGGGGCCTGGACCTGGGTGTTGAACCGGAAAATGATCTCCTTCATGTCGGCCGCTTCATTGCGTCCGACATACGCCGCGCACACGTCGATCATGTGCGCCTGTTCTTTTACCTGGTCCCTCCCCATCGCAACGATCCCCTCCCAGTCTTCCTTGGCGAGAAGGTCGCGGAACAATTTGCTGCCGTTCGCGTTCGTGCGCTCTCCGATAAGAATCGGCGGACGGTCGATATGAAACGGTGCAGTCTGGTAGAGGCTGGAGGCGCTGGGAATGAATTCAGGGGTCCGCGGTTTGGGCGACAAGCCGCCGACGGCATCGACCAGCGCGCGGATGTGTTCTTTGGTGGTCCCGCAGCATCCTCCGACGACATTGACACCAAAATCTTTGACAAAGTGGGACAAATAATGAACGAGGTCTTCGGGGGAAAGGTGATAGTGCGCGTGCCCGCCCACGTTTTCCGGCAAGCCGGCGTTCGGCATGACAAAGATCGGGATCGGCGAACTGTCGGCGAGTACCCGGACGTGTTCCGACATTTCCTTCGGGCCGGTCGCACAGTTCATCCCGAAGACATCGATGTCGTACGGCTCGATGGCCGTCAGTGCGGCGGCAATTTCGGTGCCGAGCAGCATTGTTCCCACGGTCTCGACGGTCACCGAGACAACGACGGGAACACGTTTGCGTTCTTCCTCGAAGAACCGGAAGATGCCATAGAGTGCCGCCTTGATCTGGAGAACATCCTGACACGTCTCGACTGTCAGGAGGTCCACACCGCCATCGACGAGACCTTTTGCCTGCTCATAATAGGCTTTCGCCATTGACGGAAAGTCAATGTGGCCAAGAGAAGGAAGCTTCGTTGTCGGACCCATGGAACCGGCGACGAACCGCTTGTGGCCCGATTGAGAAAAATCGTTCGCCATTTGCCGCGCAATTTGCGCCGCCTTGAGATTCAGGTCATACGCCCGATCCTCCAGGCCGTACTCAGAAAGGACGATCCGCGTGCTGCCGAACGAATTCGTTTCGATGACGTCTGCACCTGCTTCGAGGTAGTCCTGGTGCACCGTGCGTACTGCTGCGGGTTTGGAAATGACCAGGTGCTCATTGCATCCCGCCAGTTTCTCACCGCCAAAGTCTTCAGCCGTGAGGTTTTGACCCTGGAAGTGGGTGCCCGTCGCACCGTCAAAGACGACGACTTTTTCGCGAAGTATGTCGAGGAAGGTTTTTTGCACAGGCATCGTGAAGTTTCCCGTGACCGTACGCTCTTCGCGCCGGCTCGTTGGAAGATAATCGGATAAAACAAAAACGCCCAGCGTTGTCAGCGGCGCCGGGCTTAGTATCGCAATCCTAGCAACGCTTTAGCTCATTGTTTACCGTGGCGAGCAAGCTGTCGTTCAAATCACCACACTGAAAAGATAAGAAAGAAGAGGACGAACTGCAAACCCGCTGGCGGCGGGGTAATATCTCGATTTGAAGCGCAGCGTTGTGGTGTCGGGAGTTTCCTCCCGACACTGGCCGGTTTTTCGTCGGGACGTAAGTCCCGACAGCACAAACCAGGACAGCACCGGCCGCGATGGATTCGTCGCTCCATCCGGCGAAGCGGTCTCAACCTTCTTTGTCCTGCCCCAAAATTCTCCGTAACCGTTCCAAAGAGTCGCCAAACTCCCGCATCGTGTTTCTTATGACTTCCTTCGCAGGAAGAATTTCGTGGATTAGTCCTGAGCTTTGACCCGCCTCAAATTCTCCTTCCTCCCAATTTCCCTCAAAGATCCCCTTTTGCTCCCGTTTCGATCCGAGCAGCGCGATCAGTTCTTCCTTTGTGGCTCCCCTGGTTTCTGTTTCCTGGGCCTTGAGAGCAAACGGACTCTTGATCATCCGGACGGGAGTCACTTTTCTGAGCGTGAGGATTGTGGAGTTATCACCGGCG
>DATDNS010000556.1:0-2764 GCA_036518155.1 Bacteroidota bacterium | reverse complement strand
CCATCCGTCGCCGGTCGAACACCGTACGCCCACTTGCTTGCCAGGGCCTGAAAATTTGAAAGCGTTGTCACACAAACCCTCCAGGATCCTCTCGAGGTACTCCGAGGATATCGAGGCAGAGCATTCTGCAAGTTGAAGCGTCAGATCGTCCGGTCTCTTGTGTTCTGCCGCCTTTCGGCGTGCAACAACCTCGACATGCGATTGAAGATTGGAAGTCTTTGCCTGCCGGAGAGCCTTCATCCTGGCTTCATCGGAACTCATCATTTCAATCTGGGCGAAAAACAGGAAATCTTCGATAAGCACATGCAAACGCATGGCTGCGCTGTGTATATCCGCAGCCATTGCGCCAATGTCGGCGCGCTCCAATGTCTCATAATCCGTTTTCAGGAGATCCGCGAACCCGAGGATGGCGACGAGCGGTGTCCGTAGTTCGTGAGGAAGGGAAAGCGCAATGCTCGAGCGAAGATCGGTGAGTCTCGCCTCAGCCCGTTCTACAATTGTCCGTTGTTTCTGCAGCCGCGTGCGAACAGCAGTGAGCAAGTCTTCGACGGAAAATGGTTTCAGCAGGTAGTCGTCGGCGCCGAGGCCCATCGCACGTCGGACGCTCGAATAATCCTTCATGATTCCTGTCATCAGAATTACCGGAATCGCGGCGGTAACGGGGTCTTTGCGGAGATGTTCAACGAAGACGTATCCATCCATCCGCTCCATGTGCACATCGCACAGAATCAACGCCGGCTGACGGCTGCGTGCCAATTCGAGACCTGCCTGCCCGTCGGACGCTTCGATAACGTCAAAGCCTTCCATCCCGAGCGTCGCTTGCACAACGCTCCGTAGCCCGCTTTCGTCGTCGATGACGAGGACTGTTCTCATGGTTGTACGGAATGCATCGAAATGACGGCGGCTGTTCTAGCCCAACCCGCTCCCCGAAATCAGCAGGACACCGCTCAGAAGAATCAAAATAATGGACGTCGACCAACCGACGATATTTTGGAACCGGTTGTTCGTATAGTTTTCCATAATCTCGGTCTTGTTGATGATGATCATCATGCAAATGAGCACAATGGGGAGCAGGATCGCATTCAACACCTGCGTCCAGATGGTGATCGTAATAAGGGGAGCATTCGGCAACAGGATGATCGTCACGCCGATAATGATGATCAACGTGAACAGCCAGTAGAACTGCGGCGCCTCGTCGAATCTCTTGTCAATACCGGCCTCGAAACCGAACGCCTCACAAACGTAGAATGCCGTCGCAAGCGGAAGGATCGCCGCAGAAAATATCGACGCCACAAAAAGGCCCAGTGCAAAGACCTGCGAGGCGAGGGCGCCTGCGAGCGGTCTCAGCGACATCGCGGCGTCTTTTGCCTCGTCAATCTGAATGTTGTTGACGTGCAGCGTCGCTGCGCACGAAACGATGATAAAGAACGCCACGACGACAGTCGCGATACAGCCAACCACGACATCCCAGACGGTGAATTTGTAGTCGCCGATCTTAATCCCCTTTTCGATGACCGAGGATTGCATGTAGAACTGCATCCACGGAGCAACCGTGGTTCCCACCAGCCCCAGCACCGTCGCAATGTACGCGTTATCCCATTGGATCGTCGGAGTCACAAATGCAGTGGCGATCTCGCCCCAACTGGGCTTCGCCATCACCGCCGAAACGACGTACGAGAGAAGGAACACGCTGAAGACGAGGAATACCTTTTCGGAAATCTTGTAATTGCCTTTCACGACCAGTACCCAAACCAGGACCGCCGCAATCGGCACGGAAACATATTTGCTGACACCGAGGACCATCATGCTTCCTGCAACGCCGGCAAATTCTGTCGCTGTATTGCCGATGTCGGCGATCAGCAGGCAAACAAAAATGTAGAACGTGATCCTGACGCCAAAGTTCTCACGGATTAAGTCCGCCAGCCCTTTTCCCGTAACGATCCCCATACGGGCGTTCATCTCCTGCACCGTCAGGAGAGCGATGAACGACGGGATCAGGGTCCACAGGAGTTTGTAACCGTAGGTCGCGCCTGCGACCGAATAGGTCGTGATGCCGCCGGCATCATTGTCGACACTCCCCGTGATAATGCCCGGCCCGATTATCGCGGAGAAGATAATGAGATTCCGGATTGCGGGGCTTGCCTTGATTTTTTTCAGGAATGACACGCTATCCCTCTGATTCTTTTTTGATTTCGGGGAAGACCGATTTCATCGCATCGCGCATCGAGATGATTCCCTGGATGAGGCCCTCTTCATTGACCACCGGAATCGCTTCAAAGTTGTATTTGAAGAACAACTGGGCAACTTTCTTGATCGTGGAATCGAGGTCAACGCTGATGACGTTCTCGCGCATGATGTCGGAAACCAGGGATTTCGGTTTTGCCGTCAGGAGCGAACGTAATGTTACCAGTCCTTTGAGTTTGTCAGACTCATCAGTGACATAGACGTAGTACACAAGCTCTGCTTTCTTGCTCTCCTTCCTGACAACTTTCATGACGTCCTTCACCAGCTGATTCTCTTTCACGGTCACAAAATCCGTATTCATGATGCTGCCGATGCCGTACGCCGAAAGTTTTGTCAGATCTTTGATCTCCGTTACTTTTTCCGGCGGAAGAGTTGCAAACAGCGCACTCCGTTTTTCGCCGGAAATCTCGTCCAGGAGGTCGACAATTTCGTCCATCTGCATTTCCTGGACGACCGCGGCAAGTTTTTCCGTTCCAAGCTCTTCTGCAATCTGCACGCGGACCGTGATCGGCATTTCCTG
>DATDNS010000555.1:0-10343 GCA_036518155.1 Bacteroidota bacterium | reverse complement strand
TCGCAACGACCGCTCCGGCGAGGACGATTGCCGGAGTAGCGAGGGAGTGAATGTCCAAGAAATGCGGAAGTGAGACGCGATGGAGATCAAGTATGTTCCCCCACACCTGCGGATAGAGCCAGTAGAACAAGGCAGCTAGTCCCGCCGTTGCGCTTAGACCCACCCCCGCAAGCGCAACGAGGTCGAATCTTGTCAACCGCTCCTGCTTCCGTGCGTACCGGGCCTTGAGCCAGATCGTGCGGTGGTTGGGCAAGGGGCGGGAGGTGCCTTGCGAGGCGATCGTGTTCATCATTGTTGTCACTGCGATGGTCTCCAGGCACATGGGACAGTTTGCCGCGTGCGTTTGCAGCACATCGGTCCATTGGCCGGTTTTCGCCGCACGAACAACGTCGTGCATGAAAGTACATTCGGTATTGTTCATCGTGTCGTCTCCTGTGTCATCCCAAGCTTTCCGGCCAGCACGACCATTTTCTGTTTCGCACGGAAGAGCAGGACCTTCACGCTTTTTTCTTTGAGATCCAGGATTTGCGCAATCTCCCGGTGCTCATAGCTTTCCGCATAGGCAAGCCAGAGGAGCGACCGCTGTTGCGGTGAGAGCCCCGCGAACGTCTTTTCCAGGTCGTGCCGGGTCGCGACCGGGTCCCGCGAGTCCGCCTCTTCCGTCCCCTCTGCCGCGAACCATAACCGCTCCCGTTTCATCTTCCGCCAGTGGTCGCGCATGCAATTCGTCGCGGTGCGATAGAGGTACGACTTCATTTTCGCTTCGTTGTCGAATTCAACATCGCTTTGCAGAAACCGGATATACGACTCCTGAAAAATGTCGTCTGCCAGCGCATCGTTGTTCACCATTCCGGAGCAATAAAGCCAGAGTGATCGGTATGTCCGTTCGTAGAATTCCCGAAAGACCGATTCATCCATGATTGCTCACATGATCCGCGAAGTTCACCGCACGTCCGATCACGGCTTCGATTCTCCGTTCGCAAGGTGCCACCGACGAACGAAGACACGCGAAATCCAGGCAACAAGGAGCAGTCCGACGCCGAGGGACAACCACAGTGTACCCCAATAGAATGCGTTCATGCGGTCGAAGACGAATGGAACTTCGGTGGCCGCAGCCATGCGTATGCCGTTGAAGATATGTCCGATCCCCACCACGATGAATAAGACCCCCGCCTGAAGGAACCGCAGGATCTTGTTGAGCGGATTTGGCCTCACGGAGACCGGTTCTTCGAGGAATTTTTTCCCCTGAGGGCTTTCGGCAAATTCGATAAACTCCTTCGCGCTGCCGAATTTTTCGATCATGCGGTTGAAGGATTCGATCCGCTGGGACTTGAGATGTGTGGCAACCTGATACCGCCGGAAGAAGAGATACAGAACCCATCCGATGAGGGCAAAGATGGAGAACGCTGCAACAGTCTCCGGAAGCTGATTATTCATACTGACTCCTTGTGGGTAAGTTGTGATTGTTCGCTTGCTGTATGTACAACGAACGGGAAGGGTGAAAGGTTAACAGCATGCGGCTAAAAAACTGGAGGGATGTTGGAGGGGGTTTTTGCGCTGAAACCGGGACCAGAACCCGTCACAATCCAACCCCGCAAGTAGTAAGACTATGAATCTTCCTCACGATGGTGTCGTAAGCTGGATTACTCGTGTTTTCCAGAGGTTCGACAGTCAGTAACCGGGAAGGCTCCAGACGTATGAAGAAGGTCCATTTGAGCGCATTCATCTGTTCGTTGATCGTTGTGACCATTGCACACACTGCGTCCGCCGCAGGCCAGGGGCGTCATCCCTCGGCAAGTGAATGGAGAGCAGATCTGCACACGCTGGCAACGCAAATGCCGCTTAAGCATAAGTCCCTGTTCCATACGATGACGCGTGAAGAGTTTGACCGCGCGGTCAACACTCTCGATGCTGATATCCCCGGCCTCGACAGCGCACAGATTGTCGTCCGGTTGGCACAACTCTGCGCGATGGTCCAGGACGGCCACTCAGGTCTCTCACTGCTGGACCAGGGCAACGATGCGAAAAGCCGGGTGCCGGTGCGTTTTATGCAGTGCGCTGATGGTATTTTCGTCAGGGCCGCCGCACCGCAGTATGCCGATGTCGTCGGAGGAAGACTTGTCGCGGTCGGCACCGCGGCGGTCGACGATGCAATGAGGCGCGTGTATTCGATCGTCTCCCACGATCCCGGCAACGACGGGGAGCAGCGAGCGTGGGGAGCGAAGCTCTATTTGAATGAAACCGGACTCCTTTACGGTCTGGGACTCAGCGCAACGGACAGTACGGCAACATACGTCATCGAAAAGGCCGGCGCGCGCCGCACGGTTGTCATGAAACGTTCCGAACCCCTTGGAACCTGGTATCTCAACACCCTCCCTCCGGGATGGATCGAGGCGCGACCTGCGTCGCGGCCAGTCCCGCTGGCATACCAGCACGAGGGGGAACACTACTGGTTCACCTATCTGGAGGACCGTCAGACGGTCTATTTCCAATTCAATATCGTGCTCAACGGAGGAAACGAGACACTCGCGGATTTCGCTTCACGGCTCGGCACATTCATTGAAGAGCATCCTGTCGAAAGACTCGTGATCGACCTCCGCAACAATACCGGCGGCGACAATACGCTCCTCCGGCCGCTGCTCGTGACGTTGTTCCGCTCGAAGGTCAATCATCGTGGTGGTCTGTATGTCATCACGGGGTCGACGACTTTTTCGGCCGCGCAGAATTTTGTCAACAGACTTGAAAACTATGCCGAGGTCATCTTCGTCGGCGAACCGACGGCGCAAAATGTGAATTTCTACGGTGACCCTGCGATCATCCCGCTTCCCCATAGCGGCTTATCCGCCGCCGTCTCCCGTCTCTGGTGGCAGGACAAGGATCCGCGCGACTCGCGAACGTGTACGTCCCCGGAAATCGCTGCGACAATGACGTTTCAGGATTATGTTGACGGACGCGATCCGGCCGAGGAGACTGCTGTGACGACACCAACTCCGTTGAAGATCGAACAATGGCTTGAGCAGGGATTGGCAGGGGGAATGGATACGCTCCTCGCACGGTATCAAGCGTTTATTGCAGACCCGGCGCATCGCTATCTGCCCGACCCTGAACGAGAACTGAATTCGTACGGTTACAGATTGCTTGGTGCGAAGCGGGTCGCCGATGCCGTTCTTGTCTTCAGGGTGATCGCCCGGTTTCACCCGGCATCTTCGAACGCGTTCGACAGTCTGGGTGAGGGATTGGCAGCGGCGGGAGATTACGACCACGCTCTCGAGGCGTACCGGCGTTCCCTCGAACTCAACCCGAACAACACAAATGCGAAGAGCGTCATCGAGAGGCTTGCAAAGAGCAAACGCTAACCGGCGGGGACAGCGTACGTAGAATGAGATGTAAGAAGTGATTTATGGGTGGTAGATGGGGATCGTGATCGGCGAGGGGTGAATAGTCAGTACGCATCGTTCACAAGTCTTCATCCCTTGTTAACCTCCCCCTTTCTCGCTATCTTCTGCGAGAATGATTCCCGCCGCACCGACAATCGTCAACACGCGAACAATTCGATCCGGATTCGTCGCCTGGATGCTCCTGCTTTCCCTCGCGTACCCACAGCCCCACCCTTTCCGATTTGACCATATCACCACCAAAGACGGGTTGTCGCAGGACATTGTCACCTCGATCCTCCAGGATGCCCACGGTTTTATGTGGTTCGGCACGGAAGACGGGCTCAACCGCTACGACGGGTATTCGATCCGAATCTACAAAAGCAATCCCGCCGACAGCACCACCCTCGCGTGGAATTCCGTCAATGCGATGATGGTCGACCGGGAAGGAAGACTCTGGATATCGGCCAGCGGCGTGAATCTGTACGACGAGCGGCGCGACTGCTTTATCCGCATCGTTCATTCAGCCTCCGATCCGGCGTCGTTGCCGAACGACCACGTGACGGCATTCACGCAGGATTCCACGGGAGCCATCTGGGCCGCCACGGACGTGGGCATCGCAAAGCTCGACTTCCGGACAAAACGATGGACACGGTATCGCCACAATTCCGGCGACGCCTCTTCGTTGAGTTCCGACCTTGCATTGTCATTACTGACCGACCGCAGCGGTACGCTGTGGGTCGGGACGAAAGATGGTCTCAACCGCTTCGATGCGGCCCCGGGGACGTTCACACGTTACCTCGCAACCGGGCATCCCGGGATCTACAGAAGCGCCAATGCCATCGTCGCAATCTTTGAACACACGGACGGAATACTCTGGCTCGGGACCGACGGCGGAGGTCTTATCCGTTTTGACCCTCGATCGGGCGAAGCCAAACGCTACCGGGGCGGGGGACACAATCCGAGATTGCCCGGACACGATGTGATTTTCTCGATCAGGCCTGATGCGCGCGGCCGTTTATGGATCGGTACTTTTGCGGGGTTCGACGTGTTCGACCCCGGGACAGGGATCTTCGAACATTATGAACAATCGCCCGCGGACCCGGATGCCATTGCCGGGGAGCGGGTCTATGCGATCTATCCGGGTCGTGAAGGAACGATGTGGCTTGGGTCGTATCACGGCGGCGTCGAGCGGTTCGACCCGCGCCGGCACAAGTTCTCGCTTTACCGGTCGATCCAGGTCGACGGCGTGCGGGATGAGAATATCTATTCGTTTGTTGAAGATTCAAGGGGAAAGGTCTGGATTGGCACTGCGGCCGGGGTTTCCGTCGTCCGGCCCGTCTTTGGCATCGACGGCGTCGACCTCGTTCCGGTATCGACAACGGCGCGCGGGACGGTGACGGCGCTCTTTGAAGACAGCCGCCGCACGATCTGGATCGGTCACGAGAAGCCGGGTATCCTCGAACGGGTCGACGAGCAGGGTAAGCTCATCGCCCGGTATCCGTTCCGGGGAGTCCAGACAATTGCCGAGGACGAAACGGGACAGCTCTGGTTCGGCACGCTTGACGAGGGGATTATTTGCTACGCACCGTCGACCGGAAGGACAGTGAGGTACCGGAACAAGCCGGAATACGCGGACAGCCTGTGGGCGGACGGTTCCCGGTGCATCTTCGCAGACAAGAGAGGAGGCGTATGGCTGGGAACAAATACCGGGTTTGAATCTGTGAACCGGTTCGATCTTGCGACACGGACATTCTCTCATTTTCGTTACAACAGTGAAGACTCAAACTCCTTGCCCGGCGCTGATGCACGGGCCATCTATCAGGATTCATCCGGAGCGCTCTGGTTCGGTTTCTGGGGTTCCGGCCTCGCGAAATACGAGCCTTCGCGCAACCGCATCACCCGTTACTTCGAAGAACAGGGCTTGCCGAGCAATTACGTAAAAGGGATTCTTGCGGACAGCCGGGGACGGCTCTGGATCAGCACTGAGCGTGGAATCTCGCGCTTCGACCCTTCGACAAAGAAATTCCGGAATTACACGGCCGAAGACGGGCTGCAGGGAGACCGGTTCTGGTCGGGTTCCGCGATGCGGTCAAGGAACGGGTACATGTTTTTCGGCGGAAACCACGGACTGAATATCTTTCACCCTGACAGCGTGAAGGACCGGGACGTTCCTCCTGTCGTCCGGCTGACGAACTTCAAGGTGTTTGACAAGCCGGTTGCCCTCAGCGACGCGGTCTGGAACGTGAACAGTGTCGAGCTCTCCTATCAGCAGGATTTTCTCTCGTTCGAATTTGTGGCCCTCGATTACAGTTCACCCAACCGGAACACGTACGCCTACATCCTTGAAGGATTTGACACGGATTGGATCAATGCGGGCAGCCGGCGCTATGCGGCCTATACGCATCTCCCGGGAGGAAAGTATGTTTTCCGGGTGAGGGCCGCGAATGGCGACGGGATATGGAACAATGCGGGGACGTCGATGAGCATTCTCATCCATCCTCCGTTCTGGGAAACGCTCTGGTTCCGTCTCCTTGCGTTATTGACGACGGCTGCCGTTCTCTATCTTGCCTACCGCATTCGTTTGTCCCGTCTCCTCGGTGTGGAACGGCTGCGTCAACGCATCGCGCAGGACCTCCACGACGATATCGGCACAAACCTGAGCACGATTGCATTGGCAAGCCGCTCGTTGGCGGGCAGGCGCGGTTCGGGAAAAGAAGCGAATGAGGCCCTGCAGAGAATCGGCGCGGTCGCGCAGCGCACGACGGATCAAATGAAGGACATTGTCTGGGTCCTCAAGACCAACAACGATTCGCTCGACAATATCGTCGCGAAGATGCGGGAAGTTGCGGGTCAATTGCTGGTGAACGTCCGATACACATTCGAAGCCCCTGCGGAGGGGTTGCTGGAAAAAGTCAACCTCGAGTTCAAGCGGAATATCTTTCTCTTTTACAAAGAATGCCTTAACAACGTTGCCAGGCATTCGAGAGCGTCGGAAGTCGGCATCAAAATCGAGTTTCAGAACAACGTCCTGCGGATCGACATCCGGGACAACGGAAAAGGATTCGATGACCGGGGAACCACGTCCGGCAGCGGTCTCCAAAATCTCAGGGCGAGAGCGGAACTCCTGGGCGGGGCTGTGACAATCACCAGCAAACCGGGGAGCGGAACGCACGTTCTTCTTTCCGTTAAAATGACGCAAATGCGCCATAGCTTCCGTGTGAACAGGAAGCTACTTTGAACGCACCATACCGCCCAATGCCAAATCGCAAAAAAAAATCCGGAAGCACGAACAGCCACCAGGTCTGGGTCGTCGAAGACAACGACGAATTCAGGTCCGAGCTGGCCCGCCTCATCAACGCGAGCAAGGTCTTCCGCTGCGAACATTGTTTCGCTTCGTGTGAACCGGCCCTGGAACTTCTTCGTTCCGGTGCGCTGCCGGACCTGATTCTCATGGACATCGGATTGCCCGGGATGGACGGGATCGAAGGGATTCGGCGGGCCAAGGAGATTTCACCGTCCGTGAAGGTTGTCATGCTGACG
Source organism: Bacteroidota bacterium (assembly GCA_036518155.1). GTDB lineage: Bacteria > Bacteroidota > Ignavibacteria > UBA10030 > UBA10030 > JADGQA01. The sequence goes on along the minus strand of DATDNS010000555.1, from coordinate 3,426 downwards.
GTTTTCGAGGATACCGACAGCATCATGCAGGCCATTGCCGCGGGAGCGTCCGGGTATCTCCATAAGAGTGCGTCAATCGAGACTGCTGTGGAATCCCTGACATCGATTCTGAACGGCGGGGCTCCGATGAGTCCCGAGGTTGCACGAAAGATGCTCGAAGTATTTGCCGAGAAATCGGCGCCGGCAGCCGACTATGCCCTGACGCCGCGGGAACACGAGATCCTGAAATTCCTTGTCGACGGCCTGACAAAAAAAGAAATCGCCGACAAGCTCTTCCTCAGTTTCCACACGATCGACAACCACCTCCGCAACATTTACACCAAGCTCCGGGTTCAGTCCCGGTCCAGCGCGGTGAGCAAAGCCCTCAAAGAACGGCTTCTCTAGGATTTAGCCCTTCCTTTTCCGGAATCGTAAAACGACGCAAATGCGTCATTTCGTGCGCCCCGACCGTTTTTTACATTTCGCCTGCAGTCTGCCTTCCACAATTACACAGAGGAGAATCAGAATGAAGAGTTTGTTATCGGCCATCGTTCTCACTGTTCTTTCCGTCGGCCTTTGCGAGAATTCTCTCGGCCAATGGTCGGGGGATTCAACCGTGAACACCCCCATCGCCGTTGCGAGCGGCGTTCAATCGGCGCCAAGCGTGTTCAGCAACGGGGCGGGAGGCGCGTTGATCACGTGGACCGACGCGCGCTCGGGGAACAACGATGCCTACGCCCAGATGATCAACGCGAGCGGCGCCGTGCAATGGACGGCCAACGGCATCGTGGTGTCCGCAGCGACAGGTGACCAGAACAACCCCATGGCGGTCAGCGACGGCAGCGGCGGGTATATCATTACGTGGTGGGATACGCGGAACAGTTCCTGGGATATTTATGCGCAACGGATTAACAGCAGCGGTGTGGCGCAGTGGACGGCAGACGGTGTGCTTATTTGCGCCGCGGCTGGTGCACAAAGCTTCCCCATGCTTGTGCCGGACGGCAGCGGCGGGGCGATCATTACCTGGCAGGACGCGCGTGGTGCGAGCCAGGACATTTATGCCCAACGCATCAACGGAAGTGGAGTCGTCCAGTGGACGACGGACGGAGTAGCCGTCTGTACCGCGACCGGGAGTCAGATGATGCCCAACCTCATTTCGGACGGGAGCGGCGGCGCGATCATCGCCTGGACGGACGCCCGTGGTATCAATTACGATATTTACGCACAACGACTCAACGCGAACGGCGACACGTTATGGACCGCGGATGGGGTTCTTCTCTGCGGCGCGAACGCAATGCAGGATAAGCAAGCTATCATGAGCGACAGTGCGGGTGGCGCGATTATCGTGTGGGAAGATCGTCGAAGCGGCGACTGGGATGTGTATGCGCAGCGTGTGAACGCGAGCGGCGTTGTGCAATGGACATCAGACGGAGTCATCATCGTTTCAACGACGGACGACCAGACCATCCCGGTGCTTGTGAGCGACGGCAGCGGAGGGGCCATTATCGCGTGGAACGATTTTCGGAGCGGTACCAATGCCGATATTTACGCCCAGCGGATCAATTCGAGCGGGACACGGCTCTGGGGGTCAACCGGTAAAGGGGTCGTTACGCTGACAAGCGGTCAGGGCGGACCGGCAATAGCGATCGACGGTTCCGGTGGTGCGATTGTTGCGTGGAACGACTCCCGTAACGGAACTACGGACATCTATGCTCAACGCCTCGATGCGAGCGGAAACGCTTTGTGGAATTCCGGCGGAATCGCCATTTGCGCGGCGACGGGCTCTCAGGATCTCGGAGTCATCAACAACAGAAATATTATCCCCATCGTCAGCGACGGTTCGGGGGGAGCGATTATCGTCTGGAGTGATCCGCGGAACGGCGGCGTCAACGACGTCTACGCGCAGTGGGTGGGGAATAACAGCTCGTTGCCGGTGGAACTGGCCTCTTTTTCCGCCCGGGCGAAACAGTCCGCCGTGGAATTGGCGTGGAGCACGGCGACGGAGGTGAATTCCTACGGGTTCGAAGTCCAGAGACAGGATATCGTGAACGAGGGGACAAACGGAATCTGGACCAAGATCGGATTCGTCCCGGCGTCGGGCACAAGTTCCGGTGTGCGTGAATATTCGTTCACGGATCAGAAGCCGCCTGCCGGTCGATATGGGTATCGACTGAAACAGGTAGACAAGAATGGGTCGTTCAAGTACTCGAACGTCGAGGAAGTCGAAATGGACGCGGCGCCGAAAGAATTTACGCTCGGCCAAAATTATCCTAATCCGTTCAATCCGGCAACATCGATTGAATTCAGTGTGGCACAGAACGGCAAAGCGGTGATGAAGATCTACAACGTGCTCGGACAGGAAGTGGCGACGGTATTCGATCAGGAAGCGGAAGCCGGAAAATACTATCAAGCTCAATTCAACGCTACGCGCTTGGCATCGGGGGTGTATGTGTCGGTGCTTGAATCGGGCGGGAAACGCCTGCTTCGGAAGATGCTCCTCGTGAAGTAATAAGAAAACGACAAATTCTGCTCTCCCATCGAGACAGCAAACCTCGACGGGAGAGTATTGACAAATCCTCCAAAAGCCGTTCCCTTCGAATTGATTTATACCAAAAAATGACGCAAACACGTCATTTCCGGGACTTGGTTTCTCTCTTACCTTTCTGACACGACTGTCTGTTCCTCAAAAGTTCACCGTGCCAATCTATGGAGGTACAATGAAGAACGTTGTGATCGTTTCCGGAGTGCTGCTTGTCATCTCGTCGGTCATGTTCTCACCCGCTTACGCGCAGGTAACGCAGAATTGGGTCAAGAGTATCAGCGGTGTCGGCTGGAAAGACGACCGTCTCAGAGCCTGTGCCGTCGACGCAGCCGGAAACGTTTATGTGACCGGCGCGACGCCACCACTTTCCGGGAATATCGAAGATGTCATGACGCTCAAGTACAATTCCTCCGGTGTCGAACAATGGCGGGTACGATACGATGGTTCGTACGGGTCGGATTACGGCGAAGCACTCACCGTCGATGCATCGGGAAACGTCTACGTCGCGGCGTACAGCCGCGGCCCCTCCAACGGAGACTATGTCATTATCAAGTACAACGCTTCGGGTACGCAGCAATGGTTGACGCGCTACGATGGTCCCGGGGCGAACGTCGACGATCCGAAGGCCATCCGTCTCAATTCGGCCGGCTACCTTTGCGTCACGGGAACAACCTACAGTACGACATCGCTGAATGACATTACCACTGTTTTTCTCGATCCCTCCGACGGTACGGTGATTCTCCAGGACACCTACAACGGGGCCGGGAACAGCGACGACGCTGTCGCCGCGATGGCTGTGGATGGTTCGGGAAATTTCTTTGTTGTAGGCACGGCCAAGAGCACCGTCTTTCTCGGTTCGGAAGATATCGTCACCATAAAGTATGACGCCACCGGAAACTGGCAGT
>DATDNS010000554.1:0-2115 GCA_036518155.1 Bacteroidota bacterium | reverse complement strand
ACCGGACACGTCCGGGATCTCCGTCATGAGCGTAGGTTCGATACCGAAATACCTTGCCGATGAGACCGGGGTTCAACACTATGCGGTCGGCGGGTTGCCTGCAGAATGCTTCGTAAAATCTGCCGGCTCTCCGTGGTCGCCCGACACGGCCGGGTGGGGAATCCTTCCGGCGAACTATCCCAATATCGTCGCGAGCGATGCGCACGGATTCCTCTATGCCGCCGTCACTACAACGACGGACTATACCGGATTGCTGCTGAGACGTCCGATCGCCGGAGGATCATGGGTGTTGGACACCGCGGGTCTCCAGAAGGCGGTGGTCTACAGCTTGAGTGCCGATCAAGCGGGGAATTTGTATGCCGGAACGTATGGCGGAGGAATCTACAAGAAAACCGGAGGAACGTGGGCTCCTCTTTCGATTCCAGGAGGTCTCTCGGGCAACAATGCCTTTGTCACGGCCGTGGACAAATCCGGCGCGCTCTTCGCAGGGTTTTCCTACCTCAACGGGTACAACTATCTCTGGCAGGGTGTCTACTATACGACCAACGACGGCGGCACTTGGACGAAGGTTGGCTTGGACAGCGTGGCGGTCCGGGCCCTGATACCGTACGGCGATTCGATCTATGCCGTCACGTATTATGACGGGCTCTATGTGCTGACGCGGAGCGGGGCAACTGGGGTAGCAGCACAGCGAACTCAGCAACCGTCAATGTATGCTCTTTTCCAGAACTATCCCAACCCGTTCAACCCAACAACGACAATTCGATTTTCGATTGGGAAATTGTCAATGGTCAATTTGAAAATTTATGATCTGCTCGGTCGGGAGGTCGAGACGCTTGTCAACGGCGCTCAGACCCCAGGCAGCCACGAAGTAAAGTTCGATGCATCACGGTTGTCCAGCGGAATTTATTTTTACCAGCTTCAAGCCGGCAGTTTTTCGGCAACAAAGAAACTGCTCCTACTCAAATAATTGATGTCAGCCATTTCCAGGAGGAAAATCATGAAGGTACGACATGGTGTACTGAGGACTGTCGCTCTGTTGTTCGCTTTTGCTTGTCAGGTTACATTGGCGCAGATCTCGATCCAGAAGACTGATTTCCAGAAGATTTTCACCGTGCACGCTACTTTGAATTTCCATTCCGATACATCAAAGCTGGTGAATGTCGGAAAGACCGGCGGTCCGAATGTCTATGATTTCTCCGCACTGACATTCACGGATTCGATGACCCAGACATTGTACCAATCGGCGGAAGTTCCGTTCCTCGCTGCGCGCTTCGACCCTTCAAGTCTCTTCTGGACAAATTCATTTCCTCACGCATATGGCGCTCCCGTCGTTTGGTTTGGAACATCGACGTTCGAATCGCTCTGCGAAATTACGCTCACCGACACATTGCAGGAGGTTCGCTATCACACACCCCACGAAATTATCGGACAGTTTCCCTTCACCTACAACCAATCGTGGGGCACGACGGGAGCCGGGTTGGGAAGGGATTCCCTTTTTGTCAACGGATTCCTGGATAGCACGTCCGGCGGCTGGAATGGTGCGGATTCGACGTTCGTCGACGGCTACGGAACACTGATCCTTCTCGGGCAATCGCATCAATGCGTTCGGGTCAGGCAGGTCGAAGTCGCTTCGTACACGCACAAAGGATTCAGCTATTTTACAAAAGACGGCATTGTCCTGCTCATCGACAGCCGCAAGGACCAGAATGATACTGGGATGGTCTCAGTGCAGGATATCAACGTGATCGCGGCAGCGACGGTCACCAGCGTTGACAAGGAATTCACCGCACCGAAAGCATTCGCTCTGGAACAAAACTATCCGAACCCGTTCAACCCGACGACAACGATAACATTTTCAATTGCGAACAGGTCAATTGTCAATTTGAAGATTTATGATTTGCTCGGACGGAAAGTAGCAACGTTGGTGAATGGGGAAATGTCAGCAGGCAAGCACGAGATAACGTTAGACGCGTCACGGCTTGCCAGTGGAACCTATTTTTACCGAATGGATGCCGGAAATATTAACGTGACAAAGAAGCTTATCCTTCTGAAGTAACACCTATGCAGTGGGGAGCTCATTGTGGTTCGTGTCATCATGTCACAATAGCTTTG
>DATDNS010000553.1:0-3511 GCA_036518155.1 Bacteroidota bacterium | reverse complement strand
AAACGGTGGACCAGCCGCTCGTACCCGCAGAATTTGATGCGCTGACGCGCCAGAAATACGTCGTGTTTCCGGCCAGACCACTCGCTGCAAAACTTGTTGCAGCCAGTGCCGGTTGATCAATGATCGTCGTCGAAAATCCGACATCCGCCGACACTTGGAAGTGGTACGATGATGCGCCGGTCGACGAATTCCAACTGAACGTAATTGACGTCGGCTGGTTCGTTGCTCCGTTTGGAGGGTTCACGAGAACTGGAGCGGATGGTATTGCCGCGACCGTTGTGAAATTGGAAACGGACGACCACGCACTCCACGCGAGAACATATTCTGCACGCACTCTCCAATAGTACGTTGTGCTGTTTTGCAGCGGACCTACCTGTTTGGTGACGGTTGTGACGTTTGAATCATCCACAACAATAGTGTTAAACGCCGGGTCTGTCGATAACTGGACTTCATAGTTGGTTGCATTCGCCAGCGTATCCCATTGCAGAAGAACGGTGGTCGGTTGATTCGTCGCGCTGTCAGGCGGTGAAACAAGCGTCGGCGACAACAGGACCTGGGCGGCAGTCCTGCTGTACATCATCAGGCAGAAGATCACAGTCTTCGCCACAAACCGCACGATCCGGGTCCTGCGCACGATTTCCTTCAACCGTATGTTCAATTCAATGTGCATTGTCGCCTTCATCGTCTGAGTGACATTTGTTCACTCGCGTATGCTTCGCATTTTATTGTCGCGCTGCCGCCACATCGGCTTCTTGTTCCTGGAGATGCCCCGGAATGACCCGCTCAGACCCGATATCCGCCGGCAGATCCTCGAGCAGGAGCTTTGACCGCTTTACTTTGACGCTCTGTGAATTAGCAGTCCGTATGACGCGCCGCAGGATTTCCGGCTTCATCGACTCGCTCGCGATGACAATCTCCTCAACGTTGTTCTTCTTGAGAAGGCGTCCCAGCTTCCAGTGTCCCCCAAAGACCTTGTATCCGTTGATGTTCTTCCCCTCGAGTGCCGGGTCATCGTCGAGGAATCCGAGCGGCTTCAACCGGGTGAAATCGTTAAACAAAATGTTCTGAAGAGTGAGAATGCCATTTGCCCCGGCGCCATAGATGAGAACCCCCTTGCCTCCTTGTGCTTCACGTTGGAAGAAATAGTTGAGGATGTGATAGGAAACCCGGAGACCGGCGATCAGTGAAAACAGGATATAGAAGTCCGCAACGAACGTCCTGAGAGGGACAGGTGTACGAGACTCCGGAAGAATGGAGAGAACGATGCCCGTCGCAATGACCGCTACGGCAACGCATTTCGTCATCCTCAGAATGTCGCCAATGCCGAGGAAGCGCACGGTCCCACGGTAAAGTCCGAAGATCGAAAAGGCCGCAATCTGAATAAGGCCGGTGATGACGGCAAAAGAAAAGAACTGACGGTTGGCAAGGGTGCCGACATTCGTGAGAGACATCGCAAGAAGGAAAGAACCCACGGTAAGTGCGAGGTCGAGAAAGCCCTGGAACAGTGTCCGGTTCAACACCGGCCATTCGTACAGCGGCAGCAACATTCCGTTCCTCAGGATCGCCATTTCTTTGTAGCGTAGATGACGGATGCCGACAACCGTTGCTATGCCGACAGCGAGCAGCACAATGGAAGCATCGAAATTATTCGTCACGGTCACCGTGAATGCGCCCACGCCGAACACGCACGAGACGAAGTAAAGAAGAAAGACAACTTTTCTGTGGGAAAACCCCATCGCAATCAATTGGTGATGAACGTGGCTGCGATCAGGCATGAACATCGAATGAAGTTTGCCGAGGATCCCTCCGGCAACCGACGATTCCGGAAGAAACGATCGCAGCATTCTTCGCACCATTGCCAACAGTGTGTCCATGATCGGCAGGCCGAGCGCAAGCAGGGGGATAATGATCGCGAATGCCGTGGAGCCCTTTGTCGAGCTGTGAGTGGAAAGGACAGAGAGCGTGAATCCCAGCAACAAGCTCCCCGAATCGCCGAGAAAGATCGTTGCCGGATTGAAGTTATACGGCAGGAATCCAATAATTGATCCGGCGAGAGCCAGAACAAAGAAGGCTGTCACGTGTTCGCCGTTCAGGAGCGATGTCGAAAAAATCGTGACCGAAGCAATGAGCGCGATTCCGGACGCGAGGCCGTCGAGTCCGTCAATCAAATTGAAGGCATTGGTCACGCCGACAATCCATAGGACTGTCGCGGGATAATCAAAAACGCCGAGTTCCAGGTGCCCTCCTGAAAGCCCGGTCACCTCCGAGATCCTGAAACCGCCGATATAAACGATGGTCGCGGCGGCGAGCTGGATCAAAAACTTCCTTCCCGGATTCAACGCACGAATATCGTCCCAAATCCCTGTTGCGAACACGAGAAGCAATGCCCCGAGGAAATATATTCCCTTCCCTGCATTCAGGAGGATCAACGATCGCGTTGTTGCCGAGAAATTCAGAAAGAATATGAGGGAAAGAAAAAAACCCAGGTACAGCGCCACCCCACCCATCCGCGGGAGAGGGTGTTTGTGGATTTTGCGCTCGTTCGGCAAATCGATCGCGCCAACCTTGTGGGCCAGCCATTTGACCAACGGCGTCGACAGCAGCGAAATCACTGCAGGTACTGCAAGAATGAAAAGAATATTTGCTCTCATGAACTGGTGTTCCTTTCTTCTATTCCGGGCCGTTCTCGGTGGCAGTGTCAAAGCCGAGAGAGAGAGTTAGCTCGTGAAATTCTGGTGCGATCGCCGGCGGCGAATACGCGTAATCGAGCTGCACCGGACCGACGTGCAGTCCCAGTCCATAACGGAGACCGGATCTTAGCGGCGTGATGATGCATCCAGCGCGAAGCTCAAGGAAAGAGGTCGCCTCAACTTCGACCGCGCCCTTATAGTTGATCCCGCGCTGGTTGAATACCTTCTCGTTTGCAAGGGAAATCATAAGAATGCGGTCAACAGATGCCGAAGGGAATCGCATGGTCACGCCCAGGTGGAGAGTTGAAGGCACTGGAACCTTGCCGACCGACGGGATTGGCGAACCCTGGGAATTCTGGCCGTAGAGGATTCCTGCGCCGACACCGTTATACACCAGCGCGTAGCCAATATCGGTGGAGGGTGCATAAAGCAGGCCGAATGCTGCCGAGGTTACCCATATCGTCGATGACGAGACCTGGCCATAGATGACGTGGATCTGCGTGCCGATGCTCAACGTCGACGTCAGGGCTACGGCAGATCCGAGATCCATGCCGTACTCGCGGCCGTTGACGTTGTTCCCGACACTATCAGTCAGGCTGAATTGATCGGAAGATAGTCCGACACCGACATTATTGTTTTGCCCGAGTGTCAACGGATAAGCAATCGCTTCGTGCGAAACCTGACCGTTGCTCTCATGAAAGAAATCGGTCATCAACGAAGAATTCTGGAGAAAGGCAAGGGTTGCTGGATTCCAGTACATCCCGCTGACATCGTCATACTCCGTAGCGTACGCGTCGGCAAGACCGCACGCCCTGGCACCG
>DATDNS010000552.1:0-3481 GCA_036518155.1 Bacteroidota bacterium | reverse complement strand
GTCCGAACCGCCGTGATCCCGCCGGACGCTCATCTCCTTCGGGGAACCCCTCGGTATCAGAGCTCCCAACCCACGGCCCAACACTGATTTCTTGTTTTGTGTCGCCATAGTCATTCTTCGGCAGTTGCGTGGTGTGGAAGTGTTGCCTCGGTGATCGAGACTTTGTTGTTCTTGAGTACTTCTTTTGCCAACTGCATATAGTTACGTGTCCCGGAGCAGACGGCGTCGTAGAGGAGAATCGGTTTGCCGAAACTTGGCGCCTCGCTAAGCCGGATGTTGCGCGTGACGATCGTCTTGAACACTTTGTCGCCGAAATATTTCTTGACCTCGTCGAGGATTTGGTTGGACAGGCGAAGTCTCGAATCGAACATGGTGAGAAGGACGCCTTCGATGTCAAGGTTCGGGTTGAATGTCTTTTTTACCATGTTGATGGTGTTGAAGAGCTGGCCAAGTCCCTCCAGTGCGAAATACTCGCATTGGACTGGGATAAGGACCGAATCCGCCGCCGTCAAGGCATTCAGCGTCAGCAAGCCGAGGGACGGGGGACAGTCGATAATGACATAATCGAACCGCGACCTTGCCAGCTGGAGCGCTTTTGACAGAAGATGCTCCCGTTGCTGCATTTCGACGAGTTCGATTTCCGCGCCGACGAGGTTGATGTGCGAAGGGAGAATCCACAGGTACGGCATCTGCGTCTCGACGATCGCCTCATTGATGTTCAGGTCGCCCACGATGACCTGGTAGATCGTCCGGTTTTCCTCCGCCGTCACGCCGACGCCGCTCGTGGCGTTCGCCTGCGGGTCGTTGTCGCAGAGCAATACCTTTTTCTCGGCAACGGCGAGCGATGCGGCAAGGTTGATGGCGGTCGTGGTTTTGCCGACGCCCCCCTTTTGATTCGCTATGACGATGACTTTGCTCATGAATTCCACTACCCGTAGGGATTCTGGTAGACAACCATTGCCGCGGACGACAGAAACGCAAGGATGGCAACCGCAATCGTCCTTTTCGTCAGGGTGGAATATCCCGCCTGCCAGCCGTCAAACGAATCGTTGTCGCGCCCCAGCGCAAGCTCCATTTGTTCGAAAACCTTCTTCGCCTGCCACGAAAAGAACGCCATCAGGAGAAAGGCAAGCTCTTTGACCGCCAGCAGCTTGCGCCACGGTGTCGAAAAATCAAACCACCGAAATTGCGGACTCAACAGCATCAACAGCGCTCCGGTCAGCAGCATCGTCCACAGACTCATCCAGATGAACCCGAAGAACCGTTTGCGGGTCGCCATCGCCGCAGAACTCCGCAGTTCCTTTTCGTGCGTGTACACCGGGCTGAGAACGGCATTGAGGAAAATGAGTCCGCCGACCCAGACCACCGAAGAAATCACGTGCATCACCCGGCAAACCCAAAGAACAAAATCCATGAACTCTCCGACTGGGTAATCCCTGATCCGCGACGATTTCATTATCCGGACAGGGACACTGCCTGTCGGATATGTTTCCCCGTTGTTCCTTCGCCAAAAATGCTGAAAAATATACTCCTTTTTTGACGACCAATCAACCGACCGCTAATCGAACCGGTCTTCAGGACGGAGGAAATATCCACGGAGAAACTCTTCGATCCCCATTCGCTTCTTGCCTTCCTGCTGGATCTCAAGAACGGAAACTGTGCCTTCGTTCGTTGCGACACGGAGTGTCTTTTTTCCAACCTCGACAAGCGAACCGGGTGCTTTGCCCTCAGTCTTAGAATCTTGCGACAGCTGGGTTCTGTAGATTTTCAGCACCTTTCCTTCGTGCATTGTCCAGGCGCAGGGAACAGGAGAGAGTCCGCGCACAAAATTGTGGATTGCACGGTTGGAAGTCTTCCAGTTGATCCTGCAATCATCTTTAAAGATTTTTGGTGCGGGCGTTGCGCCGTTGTCGTCTTGCGTACGAGGCTGTGCCTTCCCGAGTTCAATGAGGTGAACCGTTTGAAGGACGATTTCCGCTCCAACGGAAGCGAGCTTGTCGTGCAATTCCCCTGCCGTTTCATCCGTGCCAATCTTCACCCGTGCCTGGAGAAGGACGGACCCCGTATCGACCTTCTCCTGAAGAAAGAAGGTCGTCACGCCGGTTTCCGTTTCACCGTTGATGATCGCCCAATTGATGGGGGCAGCGCCGCGGTATTTCGGCAGAAGAGACGCGTGCAGGTTGAACGATCCAAATTTCGGGATGGAGTACACTTCTTTTGGCAGGATTCGAAACGCCACAACCACGATCAGGTCGGGCTGAAGCCGTTCCACGGCCGACACAAATCCGGCGTCACGGAGATTCTCAGGCTGAAGGATGGGAATTCTGTGTTCGAGGGCAAATTTCTTGACAGGAGTAATACCTATCGACTGGCCGCGCCCGCGGGGCTTGTCCGGTGCCGTTACGACGGCAGCGATTTCGTGATGGTGTTCAAGAAGGATGTGGAGACTGGGGATTGCAAAGTCGGGAGTTCCCATGTAGATAATTCGCATGGCGAACGCTCATTCCTCCTCTGCGGTGATAATGGGATAGCTTGTTTCGACATCCCCTTCCTTGATCTTCTTCAGATCGGGTTTGACGAGCGCTTTTTCCTCGGCGCTCAGGAGTTCGGTGAAGAGGATTCCGTCCAAATGGTCGATTTCGTGCAACATCACCCTTGCCAGAAGCCCGTCGGCGAGAAGTTCCTGCTGCTTGAAATTCGCATCCCGGAACCTCACGCGGATCTTCTCCGCGCGTTCGACGGCGCCGTGGACATCCGGAATGCTCAGACAACCCTCGTTCATTTTCCACGACCCTTCTTTTTCCAATATTTCAGGATTGATCATGACGACTTTTCTTGGAAGCCCGGGCGAGGTTACGCGCAATTGTTCGTTCGATTCTTTCCGTTCCTCCTCATCAACTTCGGTGATATCGACAACGAGCACGCGATGGTGGTCGCCGACCTGGGTCGCGGCCAGTCCCATGCCGTTTGCTTCGTGCATCGTGTCAAACATATCGTAGACAAGCTTGATGAGATGGTTACTCATCTCTTTTGCGGGTTTTGCCCTGGTCTTGAGGATCTTGGTCCCGTAAAGATAGATCGGTAGAACGGCCATTATTCCTGTACTTCCTCTGTCGTGTGAAGATGAATGTAAAGACTCAATACATCGAATTCAACGTTGCCGGGAAGGTCATTCAATGACTCTTCTTGCCCCTTCGTACCGTTTCTGGTAGTAGTCGCTTTGGAGTGACGATATCGTCACGCCAAGAGTGACGCTTGCGTGCGCAAACAGGTCGTCTCCGAGGTATATTCCCACGTGCGAATTGGCATCTCCCGTGGTGTTGAAAAAAATCAGATCGCCGAACTTGAGATCCTGCAGGTTGATGCTTCTTCCGATTTTCGCCTGCTCGGCTGCCGACCGCGGAAGCATCTTTCCCACAGCGTCTTTGTACACGAGCATCGTGTAGCCCGAGCAATCGAGTCCTTGCGCCGTCGTGCCGCC
>DATDNS010000551.1:0-2313 GCA_036518155.1 Bacteroidota bacterium | reverse complement strand
ACCGTGATGCTGCTCGACATTTCCGGGTTCTTCCCCTTCTTCGAACTGACAATGAGATCCTTAAACACCGTGATCTGGCTTGCCGCATTCTCGTCATTCTCATCGATGAATGTTTCCCGGAGCTCTTCAAAATTCATGAGCCAGTACGGGAGCTCGAAATCTGCAACGGCGATATGATTGCACTTCCCTTCGAAGGCTTTAGCATACTCATTGTGAATATCGAGGATGATGATATTCGTATCCGGATACGGCGCGACTTTCTGGAGAATCGATGCCACAGTACACGATTTGCCCGATCCGCTCGATCCCAGGACCGCAATGTGTTTGCCGAAAAATTTGTTCGCGTCAAGATATGCCCGCTGGGTGTCAAACAGCGAGAGCGTTCCCACGGAAAATCCGTACCGCTGAAAGACGGAGAATGCAACGGCAAGGTCTGCATCCTCAGCCAGATATACGGCCGTGTCGACCGTAGGATAGACCGAAACACCACGTTCATACTTCCCGCCTTTGACCGTTCCCACGAGGCTGATCGTCAAGAGATACCGCTGTGTGGCCACCCCGTTGATGATCACATCTTCCTTCTTCAGCTCGCCGCACATGCCAACAAGGACAAGGCTGCCGACGGGAATGAGGACATACGTGCTGAGTTGGCCGATGTAGTATGTTTTGCCGTTCAACTCTTTCTTCAGCGAAGTAATGTTGGAGTCGATCAGCACAATGACGGCGCCGCTGTTGATCGCAATAACGTTGCCGATAAATTTTTGTTCTAACATGATGTTATGACCCTGAAAGAAGTGGTGGAAAATTCATTTTCGTTCCTCACGAGCCGTTCCCGGCGCGTTGAGACAGCTTACGTTCGTTTGATGACGACGATCGACTTGTCGTCCGAATAGGCTTCCGAATCCCTGGTGAAGTCGTTGACCTCCCTGAGAATTGTTTCGCAGATCTCTTTCGCGCTCTTCGTATGAAGAGCAATAATACTCTGTTCGATCCGTTTTTCTCCGAACGGTTTTCCCTCCGGGCCAAGGGCTTCGCTCACACCGTCTGTGTACATCAGGCACACATCGCCTTTCTGAAGATACGTATTTTCCACCCGAAAATTCTCTTCGGGAAATGGACCCAGGATCTGACCCGTTGGCTCGAGCACTTCGGTGGTCTTCGTTGCGGCGTGATAGATATAGGGGCTGTTATGACCGGCGTTTGAGTACAGCAGGAGGCCTTTTTGATTATCCGTTAATTCAGCATAAAACATCGAAACGAATTGCTCTTCGGCAAACGCCTTGTTGACAATTCTATTGATCCGGGAGATCAACGAACTGATTTTCGTGTGATAGGAGACACCCATCCGGATGGCGCCGACAACATAAAGCGCCTGGGATGCAGCGCGAAACCCTTTGCTCGCTGCGTCGCCGATAACGATGCCAAGCCTGTCTTTTTCGGAATCGGTATACAAATAATCAAAGAAATCACCCCCGACAATGCGATCCGGCTGTGAAATTCCGTAGATCTCGTAGTCATAGAAGGTAAACGACGATTCCGGGAGGATATTGAGCTGAATCTCTCTCGCCTTATCAATATCCATTTCGAGCAATTTTGCTTTTCGCTCGATTTTTCGGCTGCGCAGGACTGACGTCGCCGCGAGACTGATGATATTGAGGTCGGCCTGGAGGCTCTGGTCAAGGAAGTCCGAATTGAACGCAAGGACGTACTGGTACACAAGACCTGTTTTCCATTTGATCCTCTCGCCAACTCCGGTGGCCGAGTACTTGACGATTCCTTTCTTGCGGAGGTACTTGTCCGTTTCGTGGGCAATGATCGTCCGCTGCTCGGCCAGAGCCTGGAACATCGGATATTGTGCCACCGGGATCTTGTAGCCGATATCGACCTTCTCGATGACGCCTATTTGATGGATCAGGCGATAGGATTCTGTCGACGGTTCATACTGCCAGATTCGACCCCCCTTGATATTAATGTTTTCGTCTTTGACGATTTCATTGAGAATATGCTTGAGGACTTCTTTGTCGGTCTTGAAGTGTTCTGAAGCAAAACTTTCAATAGTCCTGTAGAGTCTTCTTAAGTTCATGAAATTCCTTCATTGGTTCGGACCCCGACATTGATTGGTGACTCCAGGAGCGTTCGTAAGGGTCAGGGATGAACAGTATTAAACAGGTTGTACACTACATAAGGTTCCGGGTTTCAGCGTGCAGAATGGAGGCTGAGTCAGAGCTACAATTGATGAAAAAAGTCGCGGCGGGGTATAGAGAGTAACTCACCTGAAACCCTCCTGAATTGCGCAACACGACCGTTCATCCC
>DATDNS010000550.1:0-11830 GCA_036518155.1 Bacteroidota bacterium | reverse complement strand
CCCGACAGCGCCAGCTTCTTCACAAATGCGGGCGGCTTCGACCGGATCCGGTTCGGTGCCACCGCGAGCATTGCGGATTGTGGCAACATGGTCGATATTGATTGCAAGCTGCATAACGATTGTCTCCAACTGGTCGGCAGTCCAGTTCTGTGAAACCCGTCAAATATAACAATTTTCCCGGAATTTTGAATTGTGCGAAAAGACATTTCGGTACGCCGTGAACAGTAGCCTTGGTACATACCTGCAACTTTTACAAAACGCAGTCGTAACGTTTCATGGAACACTCCATCAACTCTGTAAGGTGACACCATGAAAAAGACGTTGAGCGGATTGACAGTTTTCGTCTTCTTGTTGTCTGGTTTGCAGCTGGCCGACGGTCAGACGCAGAGCAACCGGTCGAAAGATGATGACCAGAGCGATGATGTCGGCGAAAGGGTCGGAAGGAAGATCGAACGGTTCATTTCAGAAATTACCGGCGAGTTTACGCACGATCACGAAGTTGATGCATTCCTTGCCGATACGCTGCCGGACAATTCAAAGAAACACGATGTCGATCTTGACCTTGAAGATGAACGCAAAACAAGGACATTCGAAGGAGACAAAACCATTCCCGAGCATCGCACTGTTCGGTCAAACGTGGTTGTCAAGGGGGGAGATCTTACGGTATACGGGAAGATAGACGGGGATGTTCTCGTCGTTGGCGGTTCGCTGTACGTGAAGGACGGAGGAAGGATTACGGGGAACGCGCGAGTAATTAATGGAGATATTGTCAGGGAAGACGGAGGCATTATTGAAGGTTATGCCGACAAGACGAGCTCAAGAACTGTCGGCTATCGTGAAAACCGTCATCGGTTCACGCATCCGAGTAACTCCTTTACGGCACCCTGGATCAGCGAAAATGCAAATCTGGACAATTTCATCGTTCGCTACAATCGGGTGGAAGGATTGTTCCTCGGCCTCGGATCCGAAAAGAAATTCAATTGGGATGGACGACGGAGCTTCAACTCCTACGGCTCTGTCGGGTGGGGAATACGCTCTCACACATGGCGGGGAAACCTGGGAATTGTCAGACAGTTTTCGTTAAAGACGACAGAGGGAGATGAGTTGCTTGAACTCGGCGTCGAAGGATACAGCCTGACGGACTCAAAAGATCAATGGCTCATCGACGTGCACGAAAACAGCGCAGCAGCTCTGCTCATCCACGAGGATTTTCGCGACTACTATGAACGAAACGGTTTCTCTGCCCACGTCGCCTACTATGGCCAGAATGATGATGTGAAAACAGAGCTAAAACTGGCCTACCTCGCGGACAAGTATGCATCGCTGGGTAACAACACGGAATGGGCGATGTTCGGGGGTGAGAAACTGTTCCGCCCGAATCCCGCGATCAACGACGGAAGCATGCGGAGTATCCTTGCCTACGCCGGGTTCAGTACGGAGAACAAGACATCACGCGGCCCCGGAGGCTGGAGCGTCTTCGGCTCTTTTGAATACGGGCCGAGATCGCTCGGAGGAAAATTCAATTTCGACCAATACATTTTTGACGTAAGGCGATACCAACCGCTGTCATCATACGACAATTTGAACCTGCGCCTGCGTGCGGGGACATCCGACGGGACGCTGCCGATCCAGAAAACCTATAATCTTGGTGGTTTGGGAACGTTGTCGGGATTTCCTTTCAAATCTGAAACAGGTAATCGGATGATCCTGTTCAACGCTGAATACATCGTCAACGGTACTTTTCTGGACGACCTGGACTTCTGGCCGACATGGCTCTTCCGGAATGTGAATCTGCTGTTCTTTACCGATGCAGGATGGATGAGGACTGCAACGCAAAGCTCGGGACCGACCGAAGGATTTGAGAACATCACGTGGAATGAATTTAAGCACGATGTTGGTGCCGGCTTCAGCAACAGGAGCGGATCATTTAGGATTGGTCTTGCCTGGAGGACGGACGTGAAAGCGCCGGCGAGATTTGTGATGAGATTTACCCGCCCGTTCTGACGTTGCTACAGAGAACAAATGAAAAAACCCCGGGATGCAGGTGCAATGTCCGGGGTTTTTCGTAAATCGGTTTGTCAGATGTTCAGCCCTTCGTCACCCGCATCAGTTCTTCAAGCAGTTGGGTCTTGCTCGCCCTTGAAATCTCACGTCCGTAAATGCTGAGTCCTTCGACACCCCGTGCATATCTGCGCAATTCATGAACCGTCATCGCTTCCAGCGTCCTGAAATGTTCCTTTTCTGCTTCCGACAACCCCTCAGGCATTGCATAGGGAATCTCGGATGCCGTTTCATCGCTTTCCTCGGCTCGTCCCTCCAGTAGTTCATCTTCAACATCCGTCTGTGATCGGGAACCGCCTGCAAAAAGCAGGTCTTCCATTCCTTCTGCAGGACGAGGGATGACGTGCCTGGAGACAAGTTCGCCGACGCGCTGGGCAGCAGCGGCACCGGCTTCCACGGCGGCCCGAACAGCGGCTGTGTCACCGACGATCTTTATCGTGATTAAGGCCGGATTGGTCTGTTCTTTCCCAACGAGTACGACATTGGCAGTCTTCACCATTGCGTCGGCGGCCTCAATGGCTGCGACGAGTCCTCTTGTTTCAACCAGGCCGAGGGCGTAATCAATCATGGGTGCGATGATGAAAAGACCCGGCAGGGAGTGGAGAACTGACGGGTCTGAATGCGAATTTCTTACTTTTGTGCGGGACGCTTCGGAAGAATCATTTCCACGTCGCTGTGGGGACGTGGAATGACGTGGACGGAAACCAGCTCGCCAACGCGCTGCGCTGCGGCTGCTCCGGCATCAGTTGCCGCTTTGACCGCCCCAACATCTCCACGAACCATAACAGTCACATAACCGCCGCCGATTTGTTCCTTACCGATCAGCGTGACCTTGGCTGCCTTCACCATGGCATCAGCGGCCTCAATGGAACCAACCAGTCCCTTTGTTTCGACCATGCCAAGTGCGTCCAGCGAAATATCTGACATTGAGATTCTCCTTCGGAAATAATGAGAAGAGGCGCTTTTGGGCCCTTTAACCGTGGGCAGGCTCCGTTAATATATTGAATGACCTAATGAATGTCAACATCGTGCTCCCAACATGATCGCGCTGTGCTCCAGTAGATATTTCTCTGTCCCCCCTCTATTGCGTTATTTCTGGTATTCTCACACAAAGAAGGATAAGGATTCGCGGCTTCTGTGGAGATGGAAGCACACGTTCGGATTAGTATGCCCCCTCGTGTCGAAGATACTCCCGTGCAAACTTAATCGCCAGGCTGGTTCGCGTGAGGAATAATCAGGTTAGGACGCAAATTACATTTTTCATTCCTTTCCCCGACGTGAGATTCACAATCAGACACAAGAATCGGAAAGATCGCCATTCTCTCTGTGTTGGCTCATCGGTTGCCTGGACGCAGATGTCAGATCGGAGAACTCCCTGCGGCGTATCAACAGCGGATGACGATATCTTCACGCCAGCGTATGAACGATGGCATGTTGTGCAATCGCAGATGACGCTACTACGTACTCTCTGTGAAAAAGAATTCACTCCAAGCTATGGTT
The DNA here is from genome assembly GCA_036518155.1 of Bacteroidota bacterium. Taxonomy (GTDB): domain Bacteria; phylum Bacteroidota; class Ignavibacteria; order UBA10030; family UBA10030; genus JADGQA01. The sequence continues at coordinate 8,269 of DATDNS010000550.1, read as the reverse complement.
ACGCTGATTCTCCTTCGTGTGTGTTTCCAGTTCGTGGAGAAACCTGAGCACTCGAAGAAGGTTATTTTTTCGGCGTGACGTATAACACGCAAAATTGCTGAAATCGTCGAAAGATAGTGCTATCTTTATTCAAAGAGTCCTGGATTGGTGTCGGAATTTCCGATGCGAATGAAAGAATTCAGGACGACTCAAGAAACAAGAAATGTGACGATCACAGGATATGGGTCAACAGGGAATGTCGCAACGAGATATTGTCGAAGAGCTTTCCGGCTCCTATGAGGCCTTCAAACGCCCGGAAATAACAACCCGTCGGTTCACGCAGAATGAGATGCTCGGCTGGCTCAAACCAACAGTTGAATCAGGCACCGTGCACGTTGCACCGCTTGGCAATTCGTCCGAAGGGCGCACAATATCCCTCTACACCTACGGCGAGGGTTCAACAAAGGTCCTTCTTTGGTCGCAGATGCACGGCGATGAACCCACGGCGACGATGGCTCTTCTCGATATTCTCAATTTTCTCGCGCGCAGGCCGGAGTGCGATGTCGCCAGGACAATCAAATCCAAACTGTCACTTTTCCTGATCCCCATGCTGAACCCCGACGGCGCGGAGCGATTCACGCGTCGGACAGCACAGTTCGTTGACATGAACCGCGATGCAGTGGCTCTCAAGACACCCGAGGCACGAATACTCCTGGAAGCACAGGAAACATATCAACCGGAGTTCGGATTCAACCTTCACGACCAGGAGCATCGGCTGACGGTCGGTCCCTCAAAGAATGTGACGGCGATCGCGCTTCTGGCGCCGGCGGTTGATCCTTCACGGTCGGACAATCACGTGCGCAGAAAGGCAAAGAAGGTTGCATCAGTATTTGCGGAGGTCGTCGAACAACTTGTCCCCGGCCATTGCGCCAAATACGACGACACGTTTGAGGTTCGTGCTTTCGGCGACACTGTACAAAAAAAGGGAACGAGCACTGTATTGGTGGAATCGGGTGGCTGGCAGAACGACCGGGAGAAAATGTTCATCCGTAAGCTCAATTACGTCGGGCTCCTGACATCGCTCTATTCAATTGCAACAGGAGAGTACGACCAGAGGGACGCCGAAATCTACGAACATCTTCCGTTCAATTCGAAGAATCTCTACGATGTCATTGTGCGTGGTGTCCGGTTCAAGGCAAGTCCAACCGTGCCGGCGATAACGGTTGATATTGCGTTCAATCTTGATGAGGCGAATCAAGATCCTGACAGGAAACGTCTAATAGCACGGGTTGTCGATCTTGGCGACCTCAGCCCATACGGGGCGTTTGAAGAGCGGGAAGGGGGAGGAATCACTCTTAGTGCCAATGAAGTCCAACTTGAAAAGGTAATTCCGTGGGAAGACGCACTCCGGCTTCTGAAATAGGATTAATTTGGTCGGGATTGAGGGATTGAATTGTTATCATTGGTTTATTTTAGTACGTTAAGAAGGCCAAATGAATAAAGAGACGATCGTGTATTACTCGGCAACCACCGAATCCAGACTCCTTCGGAACTTGTCTTCACAGGCTCGTGTTAGGAAGACTGATCACCGGAGAGGCTCGTGGTTGTCAGCGGAACCTGGAAAGTGATCATGGCAAGAGTCCCTCTATCTACAGTTTCAGGATCGACGCGGGAGCGGCACAAGGAATTTGAGGCGGAGGCCCTTCCTCACATGGATCTGCTGTACAATTTCGCTCTCCGTACGACCGGGAACGTGGATGATGCGCGCGATTTGCTCCAGGAAACGTATCTGAAAGCGTACCGCTTCTGGAACAAGTACGAAAAAGGCACGAATATCCGCGCGTGGCTTTTCCGGATCATGAAGAATTCGTACATCAACAGATACCGGAAAGAGACGCGGGAACCGAGCAAAGTTGATTATGACGATGTCGAGAATTTCTATGATTCCATCCGGAGTTCATCGACCGATACGAATGATTTGCAGGAAAAGTTCTTCGGCGGGCTGCTGGGGGATGAAGTTACGACCGCACTCCAAAGCCTGCCGGAAGAATTCCGGACCGTTGTGATTCTGTGTGACATCGAAGGACTTACCTACGAGGAAATTGCCGAATTTTTGGAATGTCCGATCGGAACGGTCAGGTCAAGGCTTCACAGAGGAAGAAAACTGCTTCAGGCAAAACTCTTTGAATACGCAAAGAAACAAGGTTTGGTCGCCAACGATTAGAAGGGCATGAACAAAATGCGGGGACCGGGATATCGTCGCGATGGGGTGATGAAATGAATTGTAAGGAAGCAAACGAACTTTTTGGCGAGGTCATCGATGGATCGGTTCCGGCCGGTGCCAGCCTTCGTGAACATTTGGGCATCTGTCCGGGTTGTCGACGCTCCTTTGAACTCGAAACGATCACCAAAAGAGTGGTCAAGAAAAGCTGTCGTCTCGTGAGCACCCCCCCCGAACTTTATCACACCATCCGGTCAACGATCCAACAAGCTTCACAATCCAGTTCGCCATTCTTCGAATGGATCCAGGACGTTTTCACGCTGCGCCGTCTATTGCCGGCGCTCGCTGTTTCCATCGCTGCGGTCGTGGTTCTCGTACTGAATTCACCAACACGGGTCGAGGAGAGCGACGTTCACACCGCATCGAACGACGTCATTTTTCAGTCTCTTCAAAACTTTGCGAGACTGCAAAAGGGAGAATTGAAGCCGGCCGTCATTGCCGCGAAAGCCGAAGACGTGCACGATTACCTGGACAGCAGTGGAATGGATTTCGCGATCATTCATCCGATGGACTGTTGCAGGTCGTATGGCGCGATGACGTCGGAGTACGGCGGGATCAAACTGGCGCAAGTTGTCTACACAATGAACGACGACGTCATGTACGTCTATCAGGTTCGGAAGAAGCATATATTCGACGGTACAACTCTCATCGTTCCCCCCGCGGCCAGAACCGCCCTGCAAAAAACCGGCTGGTACACCGACCCGAATCATCCCAACTGCAACGTGATCGTCTGGCTTGCAGACGAGACACTCTGCGTGGCAGTCTCTTCGATGAAAAAGGATGAAATGCTGGCGTTGCTGAACCGTAACTGACCGGCTGAAGAGGTCTTCCTACATCCCGAGCGGAAGCCGGTCGGCAAGCGCTCTTGGAAGTCCCGCACGAATGATTTTCTCTGCGGCGATCTGAATCGGATATTCACTCCTGATATTCCTGTACTCCCATCGCTCCGTGTCAAAAATCCCGAAACTCAGTTTGGCATTGCCGTCGCGTGGCTGGCCGATGCTTCCGACGTTGATGAGATACCTCAGGCCGCGGCTGACGGTCTTTGCCGGTCCTTCTTCGGAAAAAATTCCCGGGAAATGAGAGTGCCCGATAAAACAGAGTTGTTCTGAAAAATTCTGAAACGCGGATTCAAGATCTTCCTCCGACAGAACATAAAACCAGGATTCAGGCTGGTATGGTGAGGCATGGACGAACAGGATCCCGTCGCGGCTCGCGGTATACGGCAGCCCTTCGAGGTATCGTCTGTTTTCCGGGGACAACTGCTGACGCGTCCATTCCGCTGCAATCCGCGCATTCCTGGTAAATGACTCTGCATTGAGAGGATTGACTGCAGCGGCATCGTGATTGCCTCGCAGGACGATCCGGCACCGACTCCGAACAAGATTGACGCATTCATTCGGGTCTGCACCGTAGCCGACGATATCGCCGAGACAGACAATCTCTTGAACGGATTCCTGATCGATCAATTCAAGGGCCTTCTGAAGCGCTTCAAGATTGGAATGAAGGTCCGATATGATGGCAAAACGCATCGTCAGTGTGAGTTGATGTTGTGGTTGTCGTGCAATTGTGATTTCAGGGTCGTGCAGGCGGTCGGTATTTTTCAATATAGACATTCTGCAGTGGCAATTCAACCTGAACACGAAGAACGCCGCCGCCGGAGCGGATTCATTGAAGGGAACGAGAATGGTGCGTATATTGAGAGTGACAGATAAATCGACGATGGACATTGACGAACAATGAAAAGAGAAACATAGCGCTCAGTTCCGTTGCGGCGGCAATCGTTCTGACCGGGTTCAAACTCACCGTTGGAATCGCGACGAACAGTCTGGGCATTCTCTCGGAAGCAGCTCATTCGGGACTCGACCTGCTTGCTGCGGTCATCACGCTTGTTGCTGTAAGCATTGCAGACAGACCGGCCGACCATGACCACCAATATGGTCACGGCAAAGTCGAAAACATTTCCGCTTTTGTCGAAACCATCCTCCTTGTGTTCACGTGCGGGTGGATCATTGTCGAGGCCGTCAAGCGTCTCGAAAGCCACACGTCGCACGTGGAAGCTTCCGTCTGGAGTTTTGTGGTCATGGGTGTTTCCATCATCGTCGATATCAGCCGATCCCGCGCACTCCGCCGTGTCGCGATCAAACACCACAGCCAGGCACTCGAAGCGGATGCACTTCACTTCTCGTCGGATATTTGGTCTTCCTTGACCGTTATTGTCGGCTTATTGTTCGTTGTGCTTGGTTATCCGTTCATGGATGCCGTCGTGGCGATCGTCGTAGCGCTGCTGGTTCTCTTCGTGAGTTATCGGCTTGGCCGGCGCACAATCGATGCCCTGATGGACCGCGTTCCTGCCGGTCTGAGAGAACGTATCGAGGAGACCATCAGGAATGTTGAGGGAGTGGAGACCATTCGCAGTGTCCGGCTGCGAACATCGGGGTCAAAAGTGTTCATCGATGCTACGGTATCGATTCGCCGAACTCTCCCCTTCGAACGTGCCCACCGGATCATGGATAATATCGAAAAGGCAATCCACGCGGGTCACACCAATGTTGACGTCATCATCCACGCGGAACCTGTCGAGTCCCAGGATGAAACAATCACCGATAAGATCCGGATGATCGTCCAGAATCTTGGTCTCCGTGCTCCACACAACCTGGAAGTGCATCTTATCGACGGGAAATTCTTCGTTGACTTCGATGTCGAATATCAAAAAGGTGAAACATTCCAGGATGCCCACAACCGGGCATCGGACATCGAACACGCAATACAGCAGGAATTGCCGTCCGTCGGCAAGGTGACAATCCACATGGAAGAATATCTTCCGATCGAGCACGAATTGGATGATGTAACGCATTCGGACAACAAACTAAAAACCCAGATTCAGGATATCATTGCGACTGACAAGCGGGTACTGAAATTGACAGATTTCGCGTTGCTGCAGGAGGGGAACAAGTACAGTGTCACGTTATCGTGTCAGTTGGAGAAAACAAGAACGCTGGAAGAAATCCATCGGATTATTTCGGAGCTTGAGACCGTCCTGTACCAGCGATTCAAGCAATTGCGCCGCATTACCATCCACGCCGAACCGAATTAGCGACACTCCTCATTCGCCTCAACCATCGTTGCCTTCTTCACGTCTTTTGCTGTTTCTTCTTTGCAGCGGGGAAGAGAACATTGTTGAGGATCAGACGATAACCGGGCGAGTTCTTATGGAGAGCCAGGTCGGTGGGCGGGTCACCGACGTTGTGCTGATAGTCTTCCGGGTCGTGACCGCCGTAGAATGTGAATGTCCCGCGTCCGAAGTTTCCGTGGATGTATTTGACTTCTTCCGTTCCCTGCCGTTCTGCAAGAATGGTCACTGTTGGCTTGATCAGACTCTTCTTGAATGCTGTCGTCTGTCCCATGAAACCCTTGACGATGGAAACGTGATCCTGTGTCAACATGGTCGGGACGGGGTCGTACTTTGCAGAGAACTGAAACAGCGTAAAGTAGTCCGTGCTCGGATCCCTGATTGGCGGCGGATCGCTTGGCGGGATGTCGATGTCCGAGTATTCGTATCGCAAAGGGTTTGTCTCAAGCTTGAAGTTTTGAAACGCGAGGGTTTTGGAGAAATCGAGCTTTTCCTGGGCGTGGGGGTCAGCAGGGTCGCCGTCATACATCACATCGCAGATGTCGACGTTTTCGGCTGCCAGCGCGATATCGTATGAATCGGTCGCAGAGCACATGGCAAACATAAATCCGCCGTTGCCGATGTAGTCCTTAATGGCACGTGCAACAGCCTTCTTTTCGTCGGAGACCTTCCTGTAACCGAGTTTGCGGGCCTCTTTTTCGTATAGAAGCTGTTGTTCGATGTACCATTGTGCATTGCGATAGTTTGCATAGAATTTTCCGTACTGCCCGGTGAAGTCTTCGTGGTGAAGGTGCAACCAGTCGAATTCTGAAAGTTTTCCGCTCAACACCTCATCATCCCAAATCTTTGTGTAAGGAATTTCCGCGTACTCGAGGGCAAGCGTTACCGCATCGTCCCACGGTTTGAAATTCGGAGGGACGTAGACCGCGATCTTCGGCATTTTTTCCAGTCGAACGACGTCCTCATTATTGTCATTCCGCTGAACCTCGGCGTAGATTGATGCTGCGTCCGGCGCGGATACCGATTCGAACAGAACCCCCCTGATCCTGCATTCAGACGCAAGAAGAGCGCTATAGTCGCACATGAATGAGCCGCCGCGATAGTTCAGCAGCCAATCGACCTCCCCGTGCCGTTGCAGGATCCAGAAGGCAATGCCGTAGGACTTCAAATGATCCGTCTGCTTCAAATCCATGGGAATCAACAACTTGGCCTGCGAACACAGCAAAGCAGGGATCAACAACAAAAGGCCGAACAATATTGGTCGATAACGTTTCACGATGGCTGATGGCGCTCCACGGATGACGGAAGTCAGTCTGATTGTATCTGCTGAATTTCAACGCGCTCAATGTCGTGTATTCGATGCAGCGCGACGGTGGTTTTGCCTTCCGCATCCGTCCCGTAGATCGTGCCAAAGGCTGCACCCACGACAACCTCATCGTGCTTATACGACGAGCGGGCGTGAACGGTTTGGGAAAAAGTATCGTCGAATGCTTTTAGAAGGATAAGAAACTCTGCGTCGGATTCTGCCAAGCTCTCCTGTGTAACCCCAAACAACGGACTGGATTCATCAATAGGGTGGACAACAGTCCACGTCAAAGGGAAGAATGTCACCTGCGGGCGCTCAAGGGAGAGAGGATGGAACTTTCGTTTCATCTCCCCGTTGTGGACTTCGCGTCGTGCCAGGAGCACCTGCGCTTCAACATCGATGAGCTGATTGTTCCGCTCGTTCGCAATTCGGAATTCGAATGCAGTAATACCGCGGTACGGTGCAACGATGGCGTTCCTGCTAAAGATGATTCTCGCGTGAGGCCTTGAAAATCGCCCGTAGAACAAGCCGGCCGCCATGGCGAAATAGAGCCACCCGGCCATCGACTCGAACGTTGCTATGGAATTCGTGAGAAACCCCGCCGGACTTATCCTTCCATAACCGACTGTCGTGAATGTCTGAGTACTGAAGAAGAATGCTTCAGAAAGTCGCTCTGCGAGAGTGGTGCCCCCGGCTCCGACAAGGTGCTCAAGACCGGCAAGTAGGTAGAGAAGCGCAAAAACACCGTTGACCGCCACGAATGAGGCGACAAGGAGGAGATTGAACTTCAGCCACGACATGCTGATCAGGCTGTGATACACGCTGAGAGACTGGAGGAACGGCAGCCCCCGGCGCACCACATTGAACGACCCGTCCCGATTGATCATTCGCCCGCCCTGATTCGAGACCTTTGACCCGAGTCCAAGATCCCTGAATTCGTCTGCACTTGTATCAATTCTGGAACGATTGTTGAAAATCGATTTCATGGACTTCATGGCTAGGATTCCCTGACTGACGGATGCTTGAACACGTTCTTCCGGATGTAGGAGGTCGATCGCGATGGTTCACTCAGATTGAATCACCCCTGAGCTGACGGATTCTCTTGCGGGCTTCGACGACATATAATGAGTTCGGAAATTTCGCAAGTATTTGCTCATACGCCGCAATTGCTTTTGCCTTGTCCTTGATAACGGTTTGGTAGACTTCAGCTGTTCGCATCTGCGCACGATCCCTCAGAATACTCTCGGGCATATCGTTAACGATATGTTGAAACGCTCCGACGGCATCGTTGACCTGGTTCAGCAGAAGATGCAGTTCGCCTATTTTCAATGTTGCATCATCGACAAGTAGTGACGCCGGGTTGCGACGCACGATTTCGTCGAATTGCGCAAGCGCCTCGGCGTATTTCAGTTGTCTCATCAAAAGGTCGGCTTTCGCGAAGTCGCCAAGTGCAGCGGGAGTCGGGGAAGTGTTCTCGGTAATGAAATACTGCAGGTGCAGCGCATCGTTCGACAGATCGGAGCCAAGGTTTGCCACAAAGGGCTGAAGCTCCACCAGGGATGAGTCAAAC
>DATDNS010000549.1:0-4149 GCA_036518155.1 Bacteroidota bacterium | reverse complement strand
TTTGTCTATTTCAATGCATTCAACCCTGTCATGCTCGTCGAACAGGTGAATAGGAGTTATCCTCACATCGATACCTACTTGTCAGGATTCGAGCCCGGGTTTGTCAACTACCTTCCCAATCAGTGGGTATCGGATTTTCTTTATGATTTGGCAAAAGGAAACGTCGGGACTGCCCTCGAACACGTCGGACTGTTGTTGTTGGTGACTTCGGGAACCTTCCTTACGAGTTTCACCGTGGCGCGGAAATTTTATTATCGCAGCTGGCTGGTGTCGCTGCAAGTCCAGGCGGCATCGAGTGTCCCGTACACGAGCGACAGGAAACGATGGTTTGACTTCAGGAGCAGCTCGATGCTGCCTTCACAAATCGAGGCCTTGTTGAAAAAGGAGTACGTTCAGTTCATCAGAGAGCCGAGCCAATGGATCCACTTTCTTGTCATGGTTGTCCTTACCGCCGTGTTCGTCCTGGCCACCGGCAATCTGAATCTGCGGCTCCGCGTCACTGAGGTTCAGCTGCTGACGTACCTTGTCATGTTTGCCTTCGGAGGTTTTCTGACCAGCTCGATTGCTCTGCGTTTTGTTTTTCCGATGGTCAGTCTTGAAGGACAATCGTTCTGGCTATTGCTCAGCGCTCCGGTGGATAGGCGCAAAATCTACGGCATGAAGTTCGTTCTTTCCATCGTGCCGGTGATTGTGCTCGCGATGTTGGTGGCAGTGGCAACCAATATTCCCTTTGTCCGCATTACGCAGAGTCGTCCGTTCCTGATGTACACGGGGCTCTTCACAGCGTTCTGGGTTTCGGTGACGATGGTATCGATGAACCTTGGTTTTGGGGGATTCTTTTCGAATTATGTCGAAAAAAATCCTATCCGCCTCGCTTCCTCGCAGGGTGCGACCCTGACATTTCTGGCGACACTTCTCTACCTGATTGCGATCGTTACGATCCTGATACTCCCCATCAACGCGTACTTCGAGTTCATCTTTCATTTCCGCGAATTCAACCCGGCGATCATCGTGGTTCCCGGAACAATCGTTGCGATGCTTTCCACGGCACTGACGGGATTTTCGTTTGCATTTGGGATCAACTCGCTGCGGCGTGATTTCTGATTGCTCTGCAGGCGTGTGACTGTCGCCGGCGTGCGCACAGCTCAACACCGTCTGTTGTTTGCGTGGCATCAACACTAATTTCCGACCGGCTATGCGACAATTCGTAGAAGATCACGAAAAAGAACTTCTGCTGGTTCTCATAACCATGCTGGCCGTTACAAGGTGGTGGATCCCCCACGTGCGCGGTTTTGACAATATTTACGTCGCATCCCAATGGGTTTTGTCGTATGACCACGGACTCATTCGAAGGGGACTCATTGGCACAATCGTGAAGCTATGGGCCCCAATCGTGACCATCGAAGATGTCCAACGTGCAGCATTCATTGCCTACTGTGTGTTTCTGGTGTTCCTGCTGGCCGGCTCCTATGCGCTCCTGAAGCATAAGGAAAGAAACGGCCGCTTGTTCAGACTAATTCTTGTGTTTTTGGTTACTCCTGCGACTGTTCCGCTCCTCGCGCGTGATCTTGGGCGCTTCGATATGTTCCTGACAATCATTGCGTTACTTTCAATGGCCATTGTGTCGCTCGGGAGACACGTCTGGTTGATTCCGATTCTGATGGTTGCAGCCATGTTCATCCACGAGAGTTTCCTGATTTTGTATGCACCAACGATAGTGGCAGCAACGATCTTTGTTTACGTTTGGAATCGGAGAGAAACGACAATCCTCGCCACACTTGTAGGTTCAGTGACTGCCCTGGTGACCGCGTTTCTCATTCTCTACTTCTACGGCACCCCATCGCTGGGGTATGAGGAATTTTCACGCGTCAATCAGGCACGTGCAGCGTTTCACATAACGCCTTTGTCAATGCACGAATGTTACTTTAGCATCAAGAATCACTATGAATTGGCCTCTTCGTCCCTCTTCGATGCAGGATCCATCGCAAATTTGCTTCTGGCACTTCTGGTTCTGAGTCCCGTGATGCTCATCCTTCTTAATCTCTGGTCTCATGCGCTGAAGAACTGCGGAGCCCACCGGGGAGTATGCTGGTTACTGGTTCTCGCCACACTGAGTGGATTGTTGGTCATACCCGTTGCTACCGACTATGGCAGGTGGCTTTCTGCCATAACCTTCTGCAATTTCTTTGCTCTCTTCTTTCTCGTAAGCCGGGGCGTGGTCAACGTTGAAGAGCTCACCGAGTATACGGGAGGTTCGTTTGCCGTATTGTCTGTCCTCCTGATTCTGACGTATCTCCTCTTCGGCCCGCTCCACGACTGGAATCCCTACCCATACAGAGACAATTTGTTTGTCAGTTCATTTTCAATGATTTCAGTCATGCTTTTTGATGTTGGATTCTGTCTGCGATGGCGATCTTTGAGAGAGCACATTCGTTCGTAGATATCGTGTTCAGTACAACACGATTGAGCGGTCAACGACTTTCACCATCCGACGGAAAGTTGCGGGTGCTTTGATTTTGCGGCATTCTCACTCAATTTCTGATTGCAATTCAGGCGGCGTTCTGCTATTTTTGACATCAATGATGGATGAACCCACCCTGTTCGGATTGCTCGAGCAAGCCCGCTCGTTTGTGAGCGATGGCAAATCCCTCCACGCTATCCAAATCTACAAACGAATCATCGATTCGTCGCCCGACCTTGCGGAGCCGTGGGTTGAGCTGTTCAAAATCTATTGCCATCTGCAGCGATTCGACACGGCAGAACATCTCCTGCTCGAGTCGCTCCAGTACGTCGCTGAGAAAAAGGAAATCGTCTTTCTGCTTGGGGTTCTCCATCTCCAGACGAACAACAATCACGGCGCTCTCACGTATTTTCGCCAGCTTCAGCAACAGGAGTCGGTACTCGACTCGGAATTCCAGTCGCGAGTCCATTTCAATCTCGGGTTGGTCTATGTGCAGATGCATCGGTGGGGGCTCGCTGAGCATCATCTTCGCAAAACCCGTCAGTTGAACCCTGAGTTCCCGAAGATTGATGAGGCTCTTTCGGAAATCCTCATGCGTCGAGGACACGTCAGGGAGGTCATCGAAATTCTTCAAGCGTCTCTTTCCAAAGATCCGTACAGCTGGCTTGGCCACTATGTTCTTGGCATTGCATTCACCAGGACCCGACAATGGAAGAGTGCGTACGAGGAATTCGTCGTCGCTGTAGAAATGGACCCGAATGAACCCCGGTCCTGGCAAAAATGCGGCGAATGCCTGATCGCGCTCCACGAACTGGACCAGGCAGAACACTACCTGAGGAAAGCACTGGAGCTCAATCCAAAATTTACGGACGCGGTGGTGAATTACGGCTTTTTGTACCTGGAGCGCGGAGACCGCGTCCGCGCGTCCGAACTATTCGACAACGTTCTTGCCGTCGAACCGGCGCACAATGGTGCAAAAGAAGGCAAACGGATCATTTTGAAAACCAAACAGACCCCAACTCCATGATCCTTGCGGCCAAACAGACGATTATCGGTCTTCTTCTCGTTTGCGGACTCGCAGCTCCGCGTGTGCTGGCATCTTCCCAGCAGGATACTCTGGTCTTCCGCGGTGACGTTGAAAAGGAATTTGTCGATGCCATGAGAAACTTCACCGCTCAGCGGTTCGATAGTGCGGCGGCGCTGTTTTCGAGAATTCTCAAGGTGTATCCCCGAAGTCACCGGACAACCGGCACGTATATCATGGGGGCAAAAGCGTACTATCGTGTCGGGAATTACAGGGAGTCCATCAAGCTGCTCAAAGACCTCATGGATCTTTACCCGCAGTCCCGGTATATCGACGATGCCCACTATTCGCTGGGTCTGGACTTTTATCAGCTTGGACGCTACGAAGATGCTGCGGGAGAATTCCTTGCCGCACGCCAGTTATCACACAGTTCAAAGCTTATCGGGATGTCCGAGCGAATCCTTGAAATACTGGCAATGAACCAGCTGACCGTTGCCGAACTGCAATTGATGCTCCCCGACGCCACAGTCAATGCGACCAAAGCACTGTTGAACTATGCCATTGCTTTGAAGGTTTTTCGAACAGGGGACGTGAAGAGTGCCCAGGATATTTTGCGCACCGTCGCGTCACTGCCTCCGGACAATAAATATGTTTCCGACGCCGC
>DATDNS010000548.1:0-7188 GCA_036518155.1 Bacteroidota bacterium | reverse complement strand
CGTTGCCACTTTCTTCATTTGTTTGACATCGTGTACACGCACAATATTCGCGCCCCTGAGGATCGACGCTGTGACGGCAGCTGCCGTTCCTTCCATTCGGTCTTCAGGGCGAGCATCAAGCAACTTCCCAATAAATGATTTCCTCGATGGTCCAACAAGTACGGGACGCCCCAGCGCCGTCAATCGGCGAAGTTGCTTCAGGAGTTGGATATTGTGCTCCAGATTCTTTCCAAATCCAATGCCCGGATCGACGATAATCTTGCTAATGCCTGCATTCCGGGCTCGTTCTGATTGCTGCGCAAGGAAGCGCGTAACTTCACCCACGACATCTTCATACACTGGATTTTCTTGCATCGTTTTTGGTGTCCCTTTGACGTGCATCAGGATGACGCATGCTTCGTGTCTGTGGACCACGTCCGGCATGCCGGGATCAAATGTCAACCCGCTGATGTCATTCACGATAACTGCTCCCGCATCAAGGGCAGCCTCTGCAACTTCCGACTTGTATGTGTCTATCGAAATCGGCAGATGGGTTCGTTTGGCCAGTTCCCTGACCACCGGTAAAACCCTTTTCAACTCCTCTTCCACCGAAAGCGGGTCTGAACCGGGTCTGGTCGATTCACCGCCGACATCAAGGATATCGGCACCCTCTTCTATCATTTCTTCGCCACGCGCGACGGCACGACCGGTGTCGAAGTATTTTCCTCCATCAGAAAACGAATCCGGCGTGATATTGAGGATGCCCATAAGATGCGTTCGGGCTGCGAGGTCATACGATTGCGACCCAAGTTTAAACACAAAGGCGTCAGGATGCGGAATTGGCAATGCCATGGTAGAAGTGACGAAAGGGAGAATCGGATCTGCAGCCCGGGCTAGGAGACGTTATGGTTCGCTGCAGGAATGGTAGAACCCGCATTTTGGGCAAACAAGCTTGCATTTTTTGCTTTGCAGGACTGTCCCGCAATTGACACAATACTGCCAGTAATGAAATGTCTCACATTTCTCTGAATCGGTTCTTGTCTCTTCCGTATTTCTCTGTGTGCTCTCTTCCATGATTCCAAGGTACCAAATTCAGAAGGGGGTGTCAAGTTTCAATTGGCGAACTTTTCAATGCCAGGCCATCCTCAGCAATGCAATGCCGACTGCCTTGACTCCCCACACCATGTTGAAAGGTTCCCGGTCGGTTGTTGTCTCCGGTACATCCATCGATGAATGATAGTACAAGGAATAGTCGATGCAGACGGAGTCGCTCGGACCTTTCCACGCGGTTGTTCTCCACTCTACCGGCTGATAAAGACATTTTGGCTCCTGCCATGCCGCGGTATAGATCGTTACCGAAGGTATCTCCTCTACCCGCACACCTAGTCGCGCCAAATAATTGGGGAGAAATACATAGGAATCCGTACCTCCCTGTGACGGGTTTGTTGTGGCCTCACGCCAAAATGACTTTTTTCCTACATAGTCTTCTCCAACCCGCTGCAGGGTTCTCAAGACCGGCCCGTTGACTCTTTGGTCGTTCCCCTCAAAATAAATGCAATTGCGCGACGCACCGGTTCCAATTTCGTCATAATTGAGGACCGCCAGAACGTTCTTAAGCCTGTCGCCCTGCGACTTCACAAAGTTCTCGGTCGATGAATATTCGCTTCCCCAGACAATAAACTTGATGGTCGAGTCCGGCACGCGCAGCACTTTCTGCCTTCGCAATGTTGTCATGACCCGGGCCACCTCGAGGACACCTGATTCCCCTGAGGCATTATCGTCCGCTCCCGGACCTCCTGAATCCGAGTCTCCGTGGGCACATATCACATAATAGCTTTCACTCTTCCCGGGCAGCGTTGCTATGACGGTTTTGGACCGGCCCATTCTGATCCGCGTCTTCGTCGAGAATCTTATTGTGACCTGTTTTTTCGCGTGCAGAGCTTTTGTAAGTATTCGCGAAGTCTTGCGAGAGATGTCGAAGACGGGAACCGGGTTGTTCAACTTCGCCGGCAGGGTTGTTATAAGAGAACAGTCCGCGTACGCATCGGAACGCGGTTCGGTCCACGTAAGAAAACAAACCGCTCCTTTTGCCACGAGTTCATCATAGCTGCGCGCGAGTTGATCCGTAGTCAGCAGAACTGCCGCACTGTCGACATCGACGTCAGCGGATTTACCATCGGTTGAAAACGCGACAACGCGCGCGTACTCCCTCCTTGACGAAGGAGAGAACCCCGCAAGCCAAGCACGGTCAAAAATCCCTGCAAGTGACGCAGGCTTCAAGACCCTGATGCTCCACCGGTCGTTGATATATGTCAATTTCTCAGGGTCGTCGACAATTTCCGTTTTGAGGCCGAGTTTCCGGAACTCGCGAACAAGATAGACGACGGCTCTGTCGCCAGACGGCGTGCCTCCCTGCCGGTTTCCGAAGGAAACAAGTTCATGGACTGAATTTTGAAGCCTCTTCTGCGAGACGGTTTCTGAAAAGCGCTTCTCAACCTTCGGCTGGGAAGACAAACATTGGACGAGGAAGGCGGAAAGACAAAAAATGGAGTATGTTCGCAAGCTCAATTAATCACGTGGAAAGACCGCAAGCAAAGTAGCGAATTCTGCCTAGATCAGCAAGACATAAACGAAACGGCCGGATTGATGGATCCGGCCGTCTGTTTTGAAACGATGAACGCTGCGTTACTTTCCGACGACAAATTTCTTGTACCGGTCGTTGATGCGCCCCCAGTGAAGACCGGCGATGAAATTGTCGATATACTTCGCGCGGGCAGGTCCGTCCTTATGATAGTACGCGTGCTCGAAGACATCGCACGATATGAGCGGGACACCTCCCCAGATTGCACCGTACTGATGCTCATCGACAAGCACGTTCAACAGTCGTCCCGAATAGAGGCGGTCGAACACGAGAAGTCCCCATCCGCTGAGTTTTGCAGAGACTGCGGCCGCCTTGAAGTCCGCCTTCCAGGCATCGAATGATCCAAAGTCTTTTTCGATCGCTGCGTGGACTTCCTTCCCCTTGGCAGGGTCGCCATCGCCGCCCATGACTTCCCAATAAATATCGTGGAGCAACGCCCCGGAGTGATTCCAGGTAAAGCGACGTTTCAATTCACCGATGACGCTGTAGTTGCCATTCGCCGCGGCACGGTCTGCCGTCTCCAATCCCTTTTCTATGTTGTTCAGCGCTGTAACGTATCCCTTGTGATGCGTATTATAATGCCAGTCGGTCGTTTCAGGACTCACCACGTTGGCCAGAAGTTTTTTCGCCTCATCATTGGAATAGGGACGCGGATTAAACTTCCATTCATAAGCCATAATGCACTCCTTGTTAAGTTAGAATCGATGAATAGTTAGATGATTGTCGTGGTTACTGGATATTCAACATGAGCTTTGCAGCTTCAGACATCATTGAGGTGCTCCAAATCGGGTCGAACACAAGCTCTACCATCACGTTCTTCACCCCCGGAATCTGACTGACCCGCCGTTTTACGTCCGCGGCGATCATCGGTCCCATACCGCACCCGGGAGCCGTCAGTGTCATTCGTATGTACACATTCGCTTCGCCCGCCATCTCTTCTTCCACACGCAACTCGTACACCAGGCCCAGTTCGACAATGTTGACCGGGATTTCGGGATCATAGCATTCCTTCAACGCCTCCCAGACTTTCTCCGGGGGAACCAGCTTTTCGCCCGGGGCAGGAACCGCACCGCCCGACTGATGGCTATTCACTTCTTCGCGTTCCATAATTCTCAGACACCAAAGGAATTACCGCATCCGCATGTTTTGTGGGCATTCGGATTATTGAAGACAAATCCCCGACCGTTCAATCCATCTGAAAAATCCAGCGTCGTCCCGTTCAAAAAGTTCAGACTCTTGGGGTCGACGTAGACGTTCAACCCCTCGATGCTAAATTCCCTGTCCCCCGCCCGCGGTTTTTCGTCGAATGCCAGCACATAGCTAAACCCTGAGCAGCCGCCTCCTTTTACTCCCAGTCTGAGAGCAAATGTCTCTGGGATATTATTGTCTGACTTTACTTTTCGCACCTGTTCTGCCGCCTTGGGGGTGATGAAGATCTCTTCCTGTACCTGGGGGCTGTTTTCCAACGTCACTTCTGCCATACCTGCTTCCTCCTTAAAAGGTTTTCCTGTGTTTGCCAATCCACTATTCTGTCGAAATCTTTTCGGTTTTTCCTTCCAACGCACTATGCAACGTATGCCAGGCAAGAATTGCGCACTTCACACGGGCAGGGAATTCTGAGACACCTTCAAATGCCACGAGCTTGCCGAGATGTTCGACATTTTCATTCGCGTGCAATTCACCTGTGACAAGCCGATGAAACAGCCCGAACAGCGTCTCAACCTCGCTTTTCGTTTTGCCCTTCATGACCGCACTCATCATCGAAGCCGAAGCCTTTGAAATTGCACACCCCGAGCCCTGGAATGAGACTTCCCTCACGACATCACCGTCCACCTTCATGTAGATCGTGTAGTGATCGCCGCAGAGAGGATTGTACGCTTCCACGACGCTCGTTGCGTCATCCATGACACGAAAATTTCGCGGGCTTTTATTATGGTCGAGAATTACTTCCTGGTACAATGCGCGCAATTCATTCATCTTCCAAACACCTCGATGACTCTGTAAATGCCGCCAACCAGCATATCGACTTCCTCAAACGTGTTGTAGAACGCGAACGAAGCTCTGGCCGTCGCCGGGATTCCCAGCCTGGTCATAATCGGCTGGGCGCAATGGTGACCCGTTCGAATGGCGATTCCTTCCGAGTCGAGGATTGTTCCAATGTCGTGGGGGTGAACGTTTTCGAGAACAAAGGAAAGCACACCCACTTTCTCCCGTGCCTTGCCGATAATCTGCAGGCCACGGATACTCGCCAGTTGCGTCGTCGCATACTCGAGGAGTGAAGATTCATGTTCGTGCGCGCTGTTGCGATCCATGGCGTTCAGATAATCGATTGCCGCGCCAAACGCGATCCCTCCGGAGATGTTAGGCGTACCAGCTTCAAATTTGTTCGGAAGTTCCGCATACGTCGTTTTTTCGAACGACACCGACTTGATCATATCCCCGCCACCCTGGTACGGCGGCATCCGTTCCAGCAACTGTTTCCTGCCGTAGAGCACACCAATTCCCGTGGGACCAAACATTTTGTGGCCGGAAAATGCATAGAAATCACAGCCAAGATCTTTGACGTTCACATCCAGGTGGGGAATCGCCTGAGCGCCGTCGATCAACACGGGAATCCCGGATTGGTGCGCAGCAGCAATCATGGCTTTCACGGGATTCACAGTCCCCAGGGCATTCGAGACGTGCGTCATCGCCAGGAGTCTCGTTTTCGGATTCAGGAGATGTTCAAAGGCATCAAGGTCGAGTTCGCCATCGTCCGTCATCGGGACGACTTTCAGCGATGCACCGCGATCTTCGCAGAGCATTTGCCAGGGAACGATGTTCGAATGATGTTCCAAAGCCGTAACGAGTATTTCATCACCCTTTCCGACCTGCTTTTTTCCAAACGTCTGGGCGACAAGATTGACCGCTTCTGTGGTCCCCCGCGTAAATATGATCTCCTCCGGTCTTTCAGCCCCGATATATTCCTGCGTCTTTATCCGTGCAAGTTCGTACGCATCCGTCGCCTTTTGACTCAAGTAATGCACGCCGCGATGGATATTGGAATTATACTCTTCGTAGAAGTCCGACAAAGCATTGATGACCGACTGCGGCTTTTGACTCGTGGCGGCATTATCCAGATAGACAAGAGGATGTTTGTTCACGAACGTCCCAAGGACGGGAAAGTCTTTTCGCACGCGTTCGACGTCAAACGTCCGGCGAGGTTCAAGAATAGAGGCAGGTTGTCGTTGAGAAGACATGGTCAATTTCGCGCGTTGCGTCCTTCTTCAAGCCTGGTCCGTATGAGATCCTGAAGCCTGCTCTTCAGGTTCTCAGAATGGATTCGTTCCACGACGTCGCTGGCAAATGCCGAGGTGAGAATGTCCCTTGCGAGGACTTCGCCGATACCCCGTGAACGGAGATAGAACACCTGTTCTTCGTCAAGTTGACCGACGGTAGCGCCGTGCGTACATTTAACGTCGTCCGCAAATATCTCAAGCTGCGGTTTCGTATTGATTGTTGCATCATCCGAGAGCAATAACGTTTTATTCGTTTGCTTGGCATCCGTCTTTTGAGCATCCTCACGGACAAAGATCTTTCCGTTGAACACTCCTCTCGCTTTTCCGTCGAGAATAGACTTGTAAAGTTCGTGGCTTGTACAATGAGGCATCGTATGGTCGATGGTCGTATGATTATCGATCAATTGATCGCCCGTTCCGAGCGATAGTCCGTTGAGCGTTGCATCGGCCCCTTGTCCGGCAAGAATCACGGTGATATTGTTTCTTACGATCGCGCCGGAAAGCGCAACGGCATTATTGATAAAGCTGCTGCCTCCCGCCTGATGGATGAAGGTCGTTCCGATGTGGTATGAATGCGGGCCTTCGGTCACAAGCTTGTCGTGTTCAACACTTGCGTTCTCTCCCACGACAACCTCCGTCACGACGTTGTTAAGATACGATTCCGCACCCGGACCGACATAGCTCTCTACGATTGTCGCTTTGCTGTTCCTTCCGACAAGAAAGAGATTCCGCGGGCTCGCGATCAATGACGGTTGTTTTCCCGTAGCAATGAACACGCATTCAATGGGATCGTCAACAACAACATCATCGCCCAGGCAAAGGAACGCGCCATCCCGCAGGAATGCCGTGCTGAGCGCAACGAATGCATTATCCTTGAACGAGGCAATACGGGAAATGTTGTCGGTTGCATCGCGATCGCCGTCCTTCATCGCCGATGCAAGACTTCCAACTTTCATGTTCGCCCTTTGAACGGGAATATTCGAAAGCTGGCCGGCAAAATGTCCATTGACAAACACGAGTTTGAAACTTCGCGGTCCGGTCAGGAACAAGTGGTTTAGTTCAGAAACGTTGACTGCAGCATCGGACGATTCGGTCGCTGAGTGAAACTCCGTGTTCCTGATAGGCGCAATGTTTGTGAAACGCCATTCTTCGTGGCGCGTCGTCGGGAACCCAAGCTCAACGAACCTTGCAAGGGCGTCCTTGCGCAACGTATGGACAGGCGACTTCGATTCGCCGTTCAGGGTTTTTTCCAGCAATGCGAAGTCCCTCATAAACCAGTCGGATTTCTTT
>DATDNS010000547.1:0-3935 GCA_036518155.1 Bacteroidota bacterium | reverse complement strand
CGTCGTGCGTCCGATAGATGTGTGGACGGAGATCGTCAAGACGAAATCTGTTTACCGCTGCATAGGCCGTTTGGGTGTCGAAATGGGAAGCATCGATTTGCGACACTTTACTCCACGACGTAAGGTCAGGGGGAGTGACGTTGCTCCAGACTTTTCCGCCGTCCCGGGTCACGTGAATCAAACCGTCATCCGTTCCCGCCCAGATCAGGTTGACATCCCGTGGTGACGGAGCGACTGCATAAATTACGCCGCGCCTCGGCTGGCTCGCCATTTCCGGTTTTGTGAATACGCCGATACTGGCTGGGACTTCGGGTTTCTCGCGCGACAAGTCGGGACTGATGACCGACCAACTGTTGCCGCCGTTCGTCGTCTTAAAGAGCACGTTGCCCGCAAGATAAAGGATATGAGGATCAACGGGAGAGAAGAGGACGGGTTGGGTGCGGATGAATCGGTACTTTCCGCTCCGTATCGCTTCAGGCGACACATCCAGAACCTGTCCGGTGTTCTTGTCGTAGCGCGATATTTTTCCGCCATAGATGAGATTTGGATGGAGGGGGTCGGCGGCAACATAGCCGTATTCCTCCGCTCCGACGGTATGCCATTCGCGGAATGTGATCTCGCCGTCGTTACTCCGACTTGCGATACCGACGGAACCGCTTTCCTGCTGACCGCCATAGACCCAGTACGGAAACTCATTGTCGGTACTCACGTGATAAAACTGCGCAGTCGGCTGATTGTACCAGGAACTCCACGTTTCGCCGCCGTTGACCGTCAGCGTTGCGCCCTGGTCGACCGCCAGAAGAATGATCTGGGGATTATCCGGATTGATCCAGATCGTGTGATAGTCGTCTCCACCTGGTGCACCTTTGAAGCCCGTGAATGACTGTCCCGCGTCCGTCGATTTCCAGCACACGACGTTCGCGCTGTAAACGATGTCCTGGTTCTTGGGATCGACCTTGACTTCAGCGAAGTCATCGCCGCGCCCCCAAATTCTGGGATCGCCGTTGATGCGCTTCCAGTTCTCACCTGCATCCTCTGATCGGTACAAACCCCCGATGTCCCGCGATGCGTCGACGAGTGCATAGATTCGGTTCGGATTACTCGGCGCAACGCAGAAGCCGATTCTTCCGAGTCCCTGCTGAAATGTGGGTAGTCCGCCTGCAAGTTGTTTCCACGTAGTGCCACCGTCAACTGATTTGAACAGACCGCTGTTCGGTCCCTGCCACGAGCCGTTTTCCCACGGTCCTTCCCGTGCTTCCCAGAGCACGGCGTAAACAGTCTGCGCGTTGGAAGGGTCAAACGAAAGAGCAATCGCCCCGGTGTTTTCATCCTTGTAGAGGACTTTTTCGAAAGTCCGGCCTCCATCGGTCGATCGGTAGACTCCTCTCTCTTCGTTCGGTCCATAGGGATGGCCGAGGACCGCGACAAAAATCCGATTCGGGTCGTGCGGGTCAACGATGATCGATCCGATTTGCTGTCCGTCACGGAGTCCAAAATGCTGCCATGATTTGCCTGCGTCCGTCGACTTGTAGATGCCGTCGCCTGTTGACAAATCCGGTCGATGGAGTCCTTCGCCGCTGCCGACGTAAACAACATTCGGGTCGGATGGGGCGACGGTGACGGTCCCGATGGACCCCGTCGGTTGATCGTCAAAGATCGGATTCCACGTACGGCCGTAATCGTTGGTTTTCCAGACGCCGCCATTGTTGACGCCGATATAGAAGACATTGGGCTGACTCGGCACTCCTGCAGCACCGACCGTCCTTCCGGCTCTGTGGGGACCGATCATCCTCCATTTCATGCTTTGATACAACTTTGGGTTGAATTGTTGGCCGACGACAAGCGAAATCTGGAGGACGACGAGGATAAAAGAAACGGGAAGCAAGGCGCGTTTTGACAGTCGCACTGGAAACCTCCTCATGATGGAATGGAATCTGTTAGGTGGGAAATATACTATGTTGAGGCGACCACTGCAACACCGACTTCGCGCGGGCATTGCTGCATCGATTCGAAACGGGTCTGGGTCGATTCAAATCGCGTTTCGGCCTGGCCGCCCCGACGCTGTCTGCAAGCCGGTCGCGATACTCGCCGTTGCGGATCGGCTCTGCGACAATATTGAAGATGCCGCTTGATGGTCTGACGTGCAGAGCTTTGACAAATGCCGAAGCCATGTCCGCGACGTGGACAAGCGAAACAAATTCGTTCCCGTCTCCCGCGATCACTTCATTTCCTTCCTTCAGTTTCCGGATCGCTCCTTCCTGGAATGTGCCGGGTCCCACAAAGATACCTCCGCGCAGTATGCACCAGCCGATGCCCTTGGTGTGTAATGCTTTTACATGATTTTCCATGATTGTGACCGGATCGCTCTCCGGAGGACCCTGCAAAGGCGGAGCGAAGGGTACGTCTTCGTCGATCCATTGATCGCCGAGATCCGGATATCTCATCGTGATACTCTGTTGTACGTAATACTTGATGCCGGCGTCAATGGCTGCGCTCACGAGCCGGCGCGTTCCCTCGGTACGGAGCTTTGTGTTCAAATCCCACGCCCCGGGAGCTGTAAAGTCGCTTGGAATGGCAGTGGCGATATGAAAGACCGCATCCATTCCGTTCAACAGGGAAGGGAGTTGTTTCGGCGCATCATCGGACAGCAAGTCGAATGAACGACAATCGGCTTCCTTGGGAAGCCAGGATCGTTTTTCAGGTGTGAAACGGGCGAGCGCGCGAACGCCGCATCCGTCTGCGAGAAGTTGTGGAACAAGGGAGCGGCCCAGAACACCGGTTGCTCCGACGACACATACGTTCATTGGACTCTCCTAAATGACAAACCGTTCGCCCGGCCAAATCTTCTGGAATGTCGTGTTCATCCCCCGACAGACAAAAAACTGGCGGCCGTTTTCGTAAGGCATGCAGAGGCTGCACTCGGTTCTGAGTGACGGCTCGACGGACTTGTAGGCCCGCTGCAAGTCATCCAAATTTGCCTGCAGGTCGCGACGACTTCCGAGGATAATCGCGATATCTCCGGTCTTCTCGCCAGGACCCCAATACCAATAACTGTTGTGCGCGCACAGTGCGTCCGGAAGTCCATACTTTTTCCCGAAGAAATCGATAGCCGCCGCTTCACCGTAATTGCGGACAAAGATGACGCATTGCGTTTGTTCCTCCGGAGTGAGCGTTTGGTAGATTTTGGCGGCCGTTGCAGCGAATTCTTCCCAGCCGAACTCGTCCGCGTATCCCTGGGGAAGTGTGCCGACGGAAGTCCGCTCCTCCGATTTGGGGGTGAGTCCCAGCACGTTCTGATATTCAATGAGTCTCTCAACCGGAAGTACCGGTAGCGCAAGCGGCAGGACGATCACACTCAGAGCAATCATCAGACAAGGGTACGCAACCCTCATCCATCGCAACGGCCGATGCTGCCATGAACGCTCAAGAAACACCGACCCCCCCGCAAGCAGGACCGGATAGACGGGCGAGAGATAATATGCTTTGCCGTTCCCCACGGTAAAGATTGCAAAGAGGATGACGTAGAGCCATCCCAGAAACCGAACGCGCCTGGTATCCGGATGGAAGAAAAAGAAGTAGAGGCCAAAAAGCCAAATGGGAGCGTTAAAGAAATTGCCTTCGCGGAACTGTCCCAGGAGGAACTCAAGAAGGGGAGTCGGCACATTTTTCTGCTGGCTTGCGTTGCGCATGAATTCGATGGACGGAACCCCGTTCCTGATTTCCCACACCAGGTGGGGAAGAAAGAGGACGAACGCGGTCAATGCGCCGATCCAGAACCACTTTGTCGCGAGATGCTTCCGGGACGGTGTCAGGAGGAGCGCAACGACCAGCGCGACGCAGAGGAATCCGACGGAGTATTTGTTCAGCAGGCCAAGTCCGGCGACCACACCGAACCAAAGCCACAACTTCGGGTTCTCCTCGATGAAGATTTTGAC
>DATDNS010000546.1:0-19825 GCA_036518155.1 Bacteroidota bacterium | reverse complement strand
CAATCATTTTCTGAGATTCTCGTATGTGTCCACGCTGACCTTGGATTCCGTGTATGTTGCACAGGGCAGTGTGTGCTTCGTGATAGACAGCACGTTGGTATTTACTCCGGATCTGCTCTGTCTGTCGCAATTCCGGGAATTACAGGTTTGAAACAACTTCCGCATTATGTGGCAAAACCGGTCTAAACAACGAAGGCCGGATTCATCATCCGGCCTTGTCGTCTCTGGAGCAATTTGAACACGGTTAGTCCTTCTTTTCTCCAAGCCGCTTCTTGATCTTGTCGATGCTCGCCTTTGCCACGCCGCTGAATTGGACGTCAGGGTCTTTCGTGATCGTTTCGAGCGCGGGAACCACCGAATCGTCTCCAATATCTCCCAGTGCCTGGATGGCAAAATACTTCACTCCCATGTGAGTAGTTTCGCCGAGGGCATCTTTGAGGGCAGCGAGTGCATCCGCTCTCCCTCTGCCGTAGCGGCGAAGAATATTGAGCGCGGTGAATCGCATGCCGACATTATCGCCGGGACCGAGTCTCTTGCAGGCAAGCGTAACCGCATTCGTCGAATCGAGCGAAGCATAGGCACCCAATGCCGCGGCGGCGACTCTGTCCTGATGGGATGGATAGGTGAGGAATTGCCTGACCGTCGGCAGAGCGTTCGCGGAATCTGCTTTCACGTACGACGCCAGCGCACTGCTGATGACAGAATAGCTTGAATCATTCAGTGATCCTTTCAGAACCGCCACAATGTCCGCGCCTTTGTAGTACTGCAGCGCACGAACAGCGCTCGTCCGTACTTCAGCGCGAATGTCTTTTGAAGCAAGGAGGAACCCTGGTTTCACGAGGGCTGCGACCGAGTCGGAATTCGACGCCAATTGTGCGGCCTGGGTGACTGCCTCACGCCGGACGCCCCAGAACGGATCGCGTTCCATCCTGTCGTTCAAGATCGCCGTCACATTCCCCTCACGAACTTTTCCGCACAACGCACGGATCGCCAGGATCCTGTCAACGAGATTGGGGGCGTTCGCAGCCTGGTATTTCCATTCCTCAAAGGACTTGTCAAAATTCAGTTCTTTGAGAAGCCTGTTCCTCTTGTCGAAAATGACGAGAAGCGGTTTTTCCGCCGACGGAAGTGTATACGTCGAATCATCCGTCACAATTCCGATCCGATGCGTGACGGATCCGGATGGGGAGGTGATTTCAACATCGACCGGCATCTTGAAGACACCAGTAAGGCTGTCCTGCTTCTGCGTTTGTTTGACTTTGAGACTGACCGCTTTCATCTGCTCATCCCACGTGTACGACACGTTGAAGATGGGATGACCGGCTTTGTAGAGCCACTCATCGAAGAACCATTGGAGGTTTTGTCCGGTCTCTTCTTCAATGGCCATCTTGAGGTCGTTCGTCTCGACGGGCTGGAATTGGTGACTCAAGACATAGTGCCTGATTGCCCTGTTATACGAATCTTCGCCGAGCACATAGCTGAGCATGTCGAGGATTGCCGACCCCCTCGGGTAGACGTTTTCGCCGTAGGAATTCACACTGACAACCGGTTTGCGTCCTCGTGTCGTGTCAACACGGACACCGGAAGCCTGGTTCTGAAACATCGTGTATTCAAATTCCTGCTCTCCAAGCTGAGACCGGATGAACAGCGGGTCATAGTAGCTGGCAAAGCTTTCGTTGAGCCACATATCACGGAAATTCCTGCACGTCACCAAATCGCCAAACCATTGATGCGCAAGTTCGTGCGCGATAAGGCTTGTGGAAGGATTGTCGATCCGCCACCGGGCATCCGGAACCGCCCAACCGTCGGCCAGGGTCGTCGCAGAGACGTTTTCCATTCCTCCGAAATGATCCTGGAGGATGATCTGCGCGTACTTGTCCCACGGGTAGTCGACCCCGATCGTTTTGTTGAAGAAGCGGATCATATCCGCAGTTTCTTTGAAACTCGCGCGCGCGTTCGTTGTGTCGTCCGGGTATGCGTAGAACTCGAGCGGCAATTTCCCGACGTTGTCCCGGAGGATCGTGTATTCGCCGGCGGCGATCATGACAAGGTACGATGAAAACGGTTTGTCCTCTCTCCAGTGGAACGTCTTCGTCTTGTTCTTTTTGTCTTCCTTCACACTCAGGAGCGACCCGTTCGACAGGAAGGTGTACTTCGCATCGACGGTCCCAATCACTTCCACCGTGGCTTTGTCGTTCGGATAGTCATAGCAGGGGAACCAGTAATGATTCGTCGTTTCCTCCCCCTGCGACCAATACTGCGGACGCTTGCCGGGAATCTTCAGGTCGGTGTTGTTGTATGTCAGTCCCTTGGTAGAGGAGGAGGTGTAGGCGATGGTGACGGTGGCCTTTTGACCCGGAGAGTACGATTGACCCAGGTCGATCGATAGAGACTCGGGCGTTGAGGAGTACTTCAGTGCTTTTCCCTTTGCATCTGTCACACTCTTGATCTTCATGTCCCCGGCGTCGAACACAACCGTGGAGAAATTCGGAAGGAGCGGGACGAACGTCGTGGTCACTCTGCCATCGAGCGATTTTGACGTGTCGTGGAGTGTGACTTCAATTTTGTAATGAAGCACGTGATAAGATCTGTTCCGGGTTTCGCCCGGAGGATTCGCAGAAAATATTTCCTGGGAAAGACCTATGGAGACGGTGATAACGGAAAACAAGAAAGCGTAGACGACCCTCATGAGAATTCCTTTCGGCGGATGGTGACTAATGGATTGACAATTTAAGGTATGGTGGGTGCCCGGTCAAAGAAATAACCTGTTTTGCTTCTCTTTCAAAGTCTATTTCCGGCCCAAATAGCTCGTTTTCAGAGGAAAATCGCCAGTCCCTGTTCAACGGAAGACGAATGAAGTCCTGTCTACGGCATTGTGCCCATCGAGTTGCACATCGGGAGAAAATCTGGAAATTGATGAAGGCGGGAACTTGCGCAATTCTTTGCTTCTCACACATCTTTCTTCTATCCTTTTTTTCCGTTCCCCAAGCAACAGTCATCAACCACAAGATTGTGAATCCCTGGCGCGGTATCGGGTCCCTTCCCCGGGAAGTCTGGGTTCTTTTTGCCACCAACCTCATCAACCGGATGGGGATGATGGGACTTCCTTTCCTTGTTATTTACCTGACATCCGCACGCGGTTTTTCCCCGAGCGACGCAGGCCTCGTTTTGTCGGTCTACGGACTCAGTGCCCTCGTGACATCCCCGTTCGCTGGACGGCTCAGCGATACGGTTGGACCTGTCCTTGTCATGAAGCTTTCCCTTTTCTTCTCCGGGATTGTGTTGATCCTCTTCCCGTTCGCGTCATCGTTCCGAATGATCGTAGCAGGAACCGTGCTGTGGGCCGTTACTGGCGAGGCATTCCGTCCGGCATCGCTTGCTGTGATCACGAGTGTGGTATCTTCAGAACGCCGCAGGAGCGCGTTCTCCGTGAACCGTCTTGCCATCAACCTCGGCATGAGTATCGGTCCCGCCTTCGGCGGATTTCTCCTGATGTATTCCTATCCGCTTATCTTCTGGGTTGACGGGGCAACGTCGTTGATGGCGGCGATTCTTGTGACCGTCGCAATGAAAACCCGGCTTACCCCACAACATCAGGCAAACAGCCCAAGAGAGGCCGAGTCGAAAATGCAGGGAATATCAATGTTCAAAGACCGGCGCCTCGTGTTCTTCCTTCTCACCGTCCTCCCGGTCTTTATCACCTTTTTCCAACACTCCTCCACGGTGCCGCTGGTCTTCTTTGAAGTCCTTCATCAGCCTGCGTCGGCCTTCGGGTTCCTGTTCACATTCAACACGGTCCTGATTGTCCTGGTTGAGATACCGCTCAATTTGGCAATGTCGCGCTGGTCGCACCGGAATGTTCTTGCTCTTGGAGCGCTGCTTGTCGGTGCCGGATTCGGTGCCATGACTTTCGCGACGGGATTCTGGTCTGTCGCAGCCACTGTTGTTATCTGGACGTTCGGTGAAATGATATTTTTGCCGGGTGCAGCTGCCTACGTCGGGGATATCGCTTCCGCACGCCGTCAAGGCTCGTACATGGGAGTGTACCAGATGGCTGCAAACGCGAGCTTCGCAATTGGTCCCTGGCTTGGAGCAACAATCTTCCAACACTTTGGTCCGGCGACACTCTGGACGGGATTGTTCATTGCTTGCGGAATCTCGTCGCTCGTTTTCCTGCGAGTGCACGAAGAACCGCACCGGGATCGTGCGGGTCAAGCTTCGACTGACCACTGAAAAACCCAGCGCTGACGGGGAGACGCTTTTCTGTTGCATTTCGTTCACATTTCGGCTATTCTGTTTTCCGCTTCGCAAAGTCACTTCCTCAACTTAGTGCAGGCACATCAATGAAATTGTTCACTCGGTATTTCGCACTTCTCCTTCTGGTTGGCCCGAGTTGGTCTCGCAGTCAACAAACTCCCGACAGCATTCTCCTTGCGAAAGCAAAGAACCTGGCCCGGGAGATCCTCATCGTGGATACGCATATTGACGTGCCCGATCTCCTTCGCGAGAAATGGGAAGACATTTC
The DNA here is from genome assembly GCA_036518155.1 of Bacteroidota bacterium. Lineage (GTDB taxonomy): Bacteria > Bacteroidota > Ignavibacteria > UBA10030 > UBA10030 > JADGQA01. Next base: position 15,300 of record DATDNS010000546.1, on the reverse strand, counting down.
GCAGCGTCTTCCGGACGGCGAATTCGATTATCCCCGGGCGAAGGAAGGGGGACTCAAGGCGCCTTTCATGTCCATCTATACCGGAGCCGAAGAGGAGGCGAAAGGAACCGCGAACAAATCAGCCGAGGAAATGATCGACACCGTCGAGAGCTTTGCGAAGGAATGGCCCGACAAATTTGCCATCGCAACGTCCGTTGCGGATGTCGCCAGAATCGTGAAGAACGGCCGGATTGCCCTCTGTCTCGGAATGGAAAACGGTGCACCGATCGAAGGAAAACTCCCGAATGTCCGGCATTTCTTCAACCGCGGGATACGGTATATCACGCTCGCTCACTTCAAGGACAATCATATCTCCGATTCATCGGCCGATACCACTCACACGTGGCACGGTCTGAGCCCCTTCGGCAGGCGTGTTGTGGAGGAAATGAACCGACTTGGCATCATGGTCGACGTCTCACACATCTCCGACGATGCGTTTTACGAGGTCATGAAAATATCCAGGGCTCCGGCGATCGCCTCGCACTCATCGTGCCGGTACTTTACACCGGGATTCGAGCGGAACATGTCGGATGATATGATCAGGCTCCTTGCAAAGAACGGCGGCGTCATCCAGATTGCGTTTGGCTCTTCGTTCCTTACCCAGGAGTACCGGAATCGGGAGGCGGCGCTCCGCAGTGCAATTCAGGCGTACCTCAGGGAGCATCATTTGACGCGCCAGGATTCAGCCGGACGGGCGTTCGCAAGCGAGTACGCCAGGAAAAATCCTCTCGGCTATGCGGACGTCAAGGATGTTGTCGCGCACATCGACCACGTTGTGAAGCTTGTCGGGGTCGACTATGTCGGGTTAGGATCCGATTTTGACGGGGCAGGAGACGAGCAGCCGATCGGCCTGAAGGACGTATCCCAGTATCCAAACCTGATTTGCGAGCTTCTGAAAGCTGGATATTCAGAGAATGATATCAGAAAGATTTGCGGAGAGAATCTGATGCGCGTGTGGTCAAAGGTTGAAGCGACTGCAAGGACAATTCAAGCCGAGCACTAGAAAATCGTCCTCATAAACAGCGACCTGGGTAGCCGCGAATAGTCCGGTCAATCCGGTGGTTCAGGGGCTGGTGAGCCTGTACTTTCCGCTCCCGTCAGCATTCATAATCCACAATCCCCCGTCTCCCTGTTGGGTACGGGTGTAAACAATCTTGCTGCCATCCGGACTCCACGCAGGATAGTCTCCCCCGTCATCCGTCAGTTGGATCACATTGCCCGAAGAAAGATCGATCTTCCATAATTCCGTATACCCTACGGATTGCGTCAAGCTAAAGACGATTTCTTTTTCGGTGGAGTCGGCGGGACTGACAGCGGGGGTCGTGCAAAGGCCGGGAACAACGAGCGTGGTCAGCGTTCTCCACACGGCAGTGTCAGCCCTCATCGCATAGAAACCATAGACTGCGCTCCCATCCGAACCGGCCCCGAGTTGACTGATGGCGACGAGGTCCCCATTGGGATGCCACGATGCGAACTCGCCCGACTGAAAGACGCTCGTATCCTGAGATGTCTCAAGGTTCCGGATGTAGATGCCAAGATTATAGCGGTTGAATGCGATTTTCTTCCCGTCCGGCGACCAGGCGGGAAACAGATCCAGCCCCGAGGTCGTGAGAGGAATCAGACTGTCCCCTGCCGAGCTGATTTCGAACAAGTTGTTGTTCTCCATAAACGCCAGCCACTTTGAATCGGGCGACCAACTGCACCCCGCGTCGTTCCCCGCGTGGAGAAGCCGGACATTCAACCCGGTAGTATCGACCAGATAGATGCCCGCAGTGCCGTGAATTGTCGCGCTGAATGCGACGGTCTTTCCATCATTCGACCAGCTCGGTTGAACGTGAACCCAGCTTTGATGAAATAATGCGGGCACAGTCGGTTCCTGGCATCCAAAGAGTGCCACGGACAACGCGATGAAGGCGAATGCTTTGGTGGTATTCATGCAAATCTTTTCCGCTGCCGATTACTGTATGCATAGTATGGATTTCATGTCACTATCGCAACATCGCGCATCAATTGGTCTTTCTGTCGACACGCGAGTATCCGTCATGGCTCATTCTGTTTCTCTGTGCAAAGGTTCGCGTGTTGGCGAGCAGGAACGCAACCTCTCACCACATAAATCTCTGAATCTGCGGGAGACGGTCCTTCCTTTGTCAGGACTGTGAAGAAATTTCTCACCACGATGTCCGGTGCCGAAGACTTTATCGTTTCTTCGTGATACATACCCGATCGTAACGTTCTGATTCAAACCTCTGGCTTGACTTTGTCAGCCACCTTGTCTAAGTTTCTTCCTGTCAACCCTAACTTATTGAAGGAGGAATCTATGAGGAACCGAATTCTCTCGTTGTCAGTCGTTTTTTTCTTCCTCGTCCCTGCCTTGCTTTGTGCGCAGGAAAAAGAAGCCAAAGGGCTCAAGGTTACGGAGACGAAACTGGGAAAAGATGTTCAGAACAAGAAGATCGTCGATACCACGAGCACGTTTACAGTAAACGAGAAGGCGTACCTCTGGATGCGCATTACGGGGGGCCCTGCCGATTCCATTACGGTTACCTGGAAATCGGGGGATCAGTCCTACCCTTCGAAGCTTCACGTCGGTGCAAGCACGTGGAGAACGTGGTCCTACAAGACACTGTATACGGCCGGCGATTGGACGGTAACGGTCACCGACGCCGACGGCAAGGTGCTCAAAGAAATTTCCTTTAAGGTCGAAGCGGAGAAAGCAAAACAGTAGTCGGAAGACCGTCCGTTCACAGAAAAGCCCGGCTCAGGCGCGAATCCGCAAGGATTGCTTCAGTCGGGCTTCTTGTTTCTCTGCCCCTACCTTGATCTCTACCTTTTCTTTTCCTCTTCTTTGCTCTTCCCCGTCTTCACGCTCTCCCGTTCCATCATTTCAACAAATTCGGCAAAAAGATAGTCGCTGTCGTGCGGACCCGGCGAAGCCTCCGGATGGTACTGGACACAGAAGATCGGGAGCTCGCGGTGGCGGAAACCTTCGTTCGTTCCGTCATTCAAATTCACGTGGGTAATCTCGATTTTTGCCGCGTCCAGCGATTGCGGTTCAACTGCAAAGCCGTGATTTTGCGAGGTAATTTCGATATCCCCGGTCAGGAGATTCTTGACGGGATGATTGGCGCCACGGTGACCAAATTTCAGTTTAAACGTCTTCCCTCCCAATGCCAGACCCAACAGCTGATGACCAAGGCAAATTCCGAAAATCGGGATCTTTCCGATCAATGCCTTGATATTCTGGATTGCGTAACGGACGGCCGCCGGATCTCCCGGTCCGTTGGAAAGAAATACTCCGTCAGGGTTCAGGCTCAGGATTTGTTCGGCTGAATACGAGGCAGGAACAACGGTCAGCTTGCAGCCGTAGCTCGAAAGCCGCCGCAGGATGTTCCGTTTGACACCGTAATCACAGACCACCACATTCCAGCGTTTCCCGTTCACTCGAATCTTGTGTGATGCCGGCAACGCGAATGGGGTTCGGTCGATCTCATCCCACGTATAGGGAGAAGGCGTCGTCACGGTCGTAGCCAAATCAAGACCGGTCATTGCGGGAGCTTTTCTCGCTTTGGCGACAAGCACTTCATCCTCAAGATCGGCGGTGGAAATCACCCCTCTCATCGCTCCCGTCGTCCGGATGATCTTCGTCAGCATCCTGGTATCGATCCCCTGGATACCGGTAATCTTGTGTCGGGCAAGCCAGTCGCCGAGACTGCCGCTCGCGCGGAAATTGCTGTAGAAGTCAAAATACTCTTTGACGATGAATCCGGCGACCTGCGGCTTGATGGATTCCAGGTCTTCCGTATTGATTCCGTAGTTGCCGATCATCGGATAGGTCATCGTAACAATCTGGCCCGCGTAGGATGGATCGGTGAGGATTTCCTGGTACCCGGTGATGCTGGTATTGAAAACAACTTCCCCCGTCACTTCGGCTTCTGCACCGAATGTCTCTCCGGTAAACACGGTGCCATTTTCTAAGGCGAGTTTTGCTTTCATCGGCGCATGAAGATAACAAGAATTATGAGGCGATGCAAAGAATCCGGGCATTCAAATCGCGAACCGGACACTTCACGGTTGTGAAACTCATTCCCACGTTGCGGCGTTCTCATGTTGATATCCTTTCCTTCAAACCAAGGCTCGTGCCGGATGACGGGAAACGCCGGGGATGCGACTGGCACAATTCGGCTTCTGAGAAACTTGATGCGTCACCCCCGGTTGTCACTCCAACGTTCTGAGAAAAGAATTACTCCGAAAGAGTGTGTGAACATTGACCAACTGCCGTTTCTTGACAAACGCGCCATTAATTGTTATTTTTAAATGATTTTATGGGATTTTTCGAATGGTTGCTGCCATAAACAAGCCTGAAAATCTGAATGACCGCGAACAGAGCGTGCTGAGGCACGTCGTGCACAACTATATCTCCACGGCCATACCGGTCGGTTCAAGGTATATTTCGAGGCATTACGAATCCCTCCTCAGCCCGGCGACAATCCGCAATGTTATGTCGGACCTCGAGGAATCGGGCTACCTGTCGCATCCGCACACCTCGGCCGGCAGGGTTCCCACCGACCTCGGGTACCGTTACTACGTGGATTTCCTGATGGAGCTTGAAAAGATCTCCGACAAGGAAAAGCTGGTCATACGCGAACAGCTTGACCGTGCAGTCGATGCGGAGGAGTTACTCAGGGATACGTCAAAACTGCTGGGAAAAATCTCGAATCAGCTCAGCATCGTCACGTCCCCCCACCTGAGCAGCGGGATATTCCAGAAGATCGAGTTGATGCAGGTTTCGAGCTCCAAATTGCTTGTCCTGATCTCGATTCAATCCGGCATTGTCCGAACGATCATGCTGGAAGTCGGGATGGAATTGAAACGGGACGTTCTCGACAAGGTTGCAGGGATCCTGAACGAACGGCTCTCGGGACTCACCTTGAAAGAAGTCCGTGACACGTTTGTCGACAGGCTGACGGAATTCAAAGATGAGCACACCGGACTGATCCGCCTTTTTGTCGATTCTGTGGACCAGTTGTTTGACGATTCCATGGAGCGGGAAAAAGTCCATATCGCCGGCACCGGAAACCTCATCGAGCACCCGGAATTCGGCGACCCGAAGAACTTCCGGAGCGTCATCGAAATGATTGAAAACGAAGATGTCATTGTGCACCTGCTGGAGAAGCACGACATTCCGAACAAGGACTTCGTCATCACCATCGGTGCCGAAAACCAGGAAACCAAAGCGCAGGACTACAGTCTCGTAACAGCAACGTACAATGTCAACGGAGTGACCGGCAGAGTCGGCATCATGGGACCGACGCGGATGAACTATTCAAAGCTCATTCCGCTTGTCGACCACGTTGCCAAGACGATCGCGGAACTACTGGCATCCTGATGGGATTTTGGAGAAAGAAGAGTATGGGAGAAGAGCAGAAAAACGAGAACGAACAGGTTTCACAGCCGGAACCTCAGGCACAGAATGCCACGGAGGACGAACGAAAGGAATTCGAGGCGAAGCTGGCCGATGCCCTCAAGCAGGCGGAGACATTCAAGGATTTGATGTACCGCAAAGCTGCGGAATTTGAAAACTACAAGAAAAGAACGGAAAACGAGATTGCCTCCGTTGTCAAATTCGCAAACGAGAACCTTATCGGCGAATTGCTTCCCGTCCTCGACGATTTTGAGCGTTCGATCAAGGCGGCAAAGGTCAGCAAGGATTTCGAATCGCTGTATCGCGGTCTTGAACTTATCTACCAGAAACTCGTGAAGAGCCTGGAAAAAAGAGGGGTCAAGACCTTTGAGACAGTCGGCAAAGAATTCAACGTGGAGTTTCACGATGCCCTCCTGCAGATTCCGCGTCAGGATGTGGCACCGCACACGGTTCTTGAAGAGATCGAAAAAGGATACATGCTGAACGAGAGAGTCATCCGCCACGCAAAGGTCGTTGTGTCGACCACCCCCGCCGATGGCGAGCCTGCCTCCGCGTCAGGCCCCCTGACGTCTGAAAACCAGCCGGAACCCGGAACGAACTGACCCCGCCCATGGCCAAAAAAGACTATTACGAGTTGTTGGGAGTTTCCAGGTCGGCGACCGCAGACGAAATCAAGAAGGCGTATCGCCAGATGGCCCTCAAGCATCACCCGGACCGGAATCCGGGCAACAAGGAAGCTGAAGAGAGATTCAAGGAAGCTGCGGAAGCCTACGAAGTCCTGAGCGATCCCGAGAAGCGTCAGCGCTACGACCAGTTCGGTCACGACGGTTTGAGGGGGACGGGCCAGCCGGGCTTCACCGATATCAACGACATCTTTTCCCATTTCGGGGATATTTTCGGAGGGGGAATTTTCGACGATGTTTTCGGATCGGGATCGCGCACCCGCCGCCGTGGACCCCGCCAGGAAGGCATTCCCGGATCCGATCTGCGTGTCAAACTCACCCTCACACTTGAAGAGATTGCCACCGGAGTTGAGAAGAAACTCAAGCTCCGCAAACAGAAGCGATGCGACGTTTGCAACGGATCGGGGACACGCGGCGGATCGAGCAAGACAACGTGCCCGCAATGCAACGGGGCCGGGGAAATCAGGCAGGTCTCGCGCTCGATGTTCGGTCAGTTCGTCAATATCTCGACCTGTCCGACGTGCGAGGGTGAAGGCCGCATTATCAAGGAACCGTGCACGACCTGCCACGGCGAAGGCCGGGTCCAGGGAGAATCCACAATCAAAGTCAATGTTCCGGCCGGCGTCGCCGAGGGCAACTATATTCCGCTCCACGGCCAGGGTAACGCGGGGAGACGCGGGGGTCCTGCCGGCGATCTTCTCGTCGTGATTGAAGAGGAGCCGCATCCGTATTTCACCCGGAATGGCGATGACATTATTTACGACCATCTTGTAAGTTTTCCCGTTGCCGCGCTGGGCGGTGAAGTCGAGATTCCCACGCTCAAAGGGAAGGCGAAATTGACGATCGACCCCGGCACACCATCGGGGCGTATGCTGAGGATGCGCGAACGTGGAATTCCCCATCTCAACAACAGGGGGAGCGGCGACCAGCTGGTCCGTATCAATGTCTGGGTGCCGACCCACCTGAGCTCCCGGGAGAAGGAGCTGTTGAAGGAGCTGGGGAACGCCGAACACATGACGCCGACAGAGGAAGAGCGTCGCGCGAGCGGACGGTCATTCTTTGAAAAAATGAAAGATGCATTTTCTTAGCTAAGGGGACGAGGATAGTTGTGCGGCCGGGATGTGCAATTCTTTGGAGGGAAGAATGTTCCGGCGATTCAGCGATTGGCTTGCGTTAACCAAAACAGAACGAAAGGTCATTCTTTTCCTTTCGGGAACGGCACTGCTCGGAGCGGGCGTCCGGTTATACCAGGAAACGTTTCCTTCCAACCCGCAATTTGACTATTCTGTTTCGGACAGCACATTTGCCGCTCTGAGCGAAAAGACAACTGAAGAGTCATCCGGTGTCGACACGACAGCGGACGCTACGGTCGCAGAAGACGATACAGCATCCGCGCCTGTGAATGTCAACACGGCGTCAAAACAGGAACTTATGACGCTCCCCGGAATCGGCGATGTGACGGCGACACGGATTATCGCCTACCGTACGGACGTCGGACCGTTCCGGTCCATCGAAGACCTGAGGAAGGTCAAAGGGATCAGCAAGAAGAAACTTGAGAAGATTGCGCCGCTGGTAACGGCCGAATAACGGCTGTCGTGCAACCACCTTACCTCCCACGAACATGAAAACAGAGCGTTATCTTGGCATTTCGTTCCTCAGAGGGCGAATCCAGGCCGCCGAAATTGAACACGGCAAGCACGTTCAACTGACCGGGCTCGCCGAACGGAACTCGACAGTCGATTTCTCGCAGATCGGCGCCCAGCTCAACGCGACCCATCCTCAGCTTCCGACCTTTGTTGCCGAGCTGAAAGGACTCATCCGGGACAGCAAGTTCACGCCAGGGTTCATATCCTATGCGATTCCTCCCGACCCCGTGTTCATCAACATGATTCCTGCGGACGCTTCGCTGAAGGAGGCGGAATTGGGCGAGTATCTCCAGTGGGAAATGGAGCAGTATTTCCCGGGAACACCTCCCAAAGATTTCATCATTGATTCGCACGCCCTTCGAACACAAGCCGGCGCCCCGAAAGAGCTATTTGTTGTCTCCGTGCGGAAGAACATGGTCGGATTTCTTCAGAAGGCCACCGCCCAATTGAATTTGAAACTTGGCCTCGTGGATATCGACCAGTTCAGCACCGAAAAGACCGTGTTGTTCAACTACCCGGAAGTGCTGGAACATCCCATCGTGCTGTTCGGCAGTCGTATCGGCTTCGTCGACGCAAGTCTCATCCACAAAGGTGAAATGAGCGATTACCGTTCTTTCAAATCCGAGTCTGCAGACGGTATCAAGAAAGCCATCCATCAGTACCTGAAATATCTCAAAGAAAAGGAAGTCCACGAAACGCCGGCTGCATTGCTGTTGCACGGTTCGGAGATCCCGCAAAACCTCATCGCCGAATTGCGGGCGGAAACCGGCATCAAGCAGACTCTTGCGATCAACGCGTGCCGGAAACTCCCGACCACGGAAAAAGTCTCGAAGCTTTTTGTCCAGGAGAGTTACCGTTTTGCGGCGGCAATCGGACTTGCTCTTCGCGCATCGTAATGAGGATCATCGCGGGAATCCATCGCGGGAGAGTGCTCGGAAGTCCGCGCGATCTGTCGGTCCGTCCGACCACGGACAGGGCCAAACAAACGATCTTCGATATCCTCTCGAACCGCATGCTCTTCGAAGGAATGCAGGTGCTTGACCTCTTTGCAGGGACTGGCAGCCTGGGACTTGAGGCGATCAGCCGCGGCGTTTCAACGGTCACGTTTGTCGACAACTCACGGGAGTCTTTGGCCGTCCTCAAGAAGAACGTCGCCGCCCTCCATTGCGAAGACCAGTGCACGATGTACCAGGCGGATGTCTTCTGGTATCTCCGGAACACGCAGGCGAAATACGATCTGGTGTTTGCCGATCCCCCGTACAAGCTGGAAAAGATCGGCACAATTCCGCGGTCCCTCAGTGAATCCGGCGTCCTGAAACCTCGCGCCTTCGTCGTGATGGAACACAGCCGGGAATCTGCCGTCGACCTCGATGAACAGTATTACGACATCCTCAGGAAACCGTTCGGTCAGACCACAGTGTTGATTTTGCAGAACAAGAATTGAGGGGCGGCACCTTGAAGAGCCGGCCGAACAGTCAGAAAACAACAATCTGCTGAACTAACTCAGGCAAGCCATGAAAATCGCCATTTATCCCGGCACGTTTGACCCTATCACGAACGGTCATCTCGACATTATCGAACGGGCAATCAAAGTATTCGATACCGTCGTTGTCACGATTGCCCGGAACTCTGCAAAGAATCCGTTGTTCTCGGATAAGGAACGGCTTGACTTGATCAAGGAAGTGGTCAAAGGGATGAAACAGGTCGAAGTCGATTCCTTTGAAGGACTTCTGGTCAATTACGCAAAGAAACGGAACGCCACAGCTGTCCTGCGCGGCTTGCGCGCCATTTCCGATTTTGAATATGAGTTTCAGCTTGCCCTGACGAACAGGAAACTCAACGACACACTCGAGACCGTTTTCCTGATGCCGAGTGAGCGCTATACGTATCTGAATTCCACGATTGTGAGAGAGATCGCCAGATTGGGCGGAGATGTCAGCGATTTCGTACCCCCTGTTGTGAAGAAGGCGTTTGACAAGAAATTCAAGGTCCGCAGCTAGTCTGACAGCCTTGAACCCACTATTAGGAATCCGCGCGTAAGAAACCCTCCACACGTAGGAGGAGGGTGAGGTCAAGTGTCAGGATGGAGAACATCATCCTGTGGTCCTTCCCGATGGATATGAGGATTTGAAGCCTCCGTACGGAGCTCGCGCGTAAATAAGCCCTCTCCTCCCCGGAGAGGGGAGGGTGAGATCGACAGATGACGTGAAGCAAGACTTCCTGTGGTGATGAAGGCGTTTGGAACGAAATCCAAAACATAAAAAGTGAGGACGATGCTCCCGATTTCCAAAAAGGTTGCGAAACTCGAAGAATCGCAGACGCAGGCGTTTGCCGCAAGGGCGCGCAAGATGCGGGCGGAAGGGATCGACGTTGTCAGTCTGACAGCCGGTGAACCCGACTTTCCGACACCGCAACTCATCAAAGATGCAGCGATCAAAGCGATCAACGAGAATTTTACCAAGTACACTTCGAACCAGGGAATCCCCGAGCTGCTCCACGCGATCACGCACAAGTTCCAGAACGACAACAATCTCAAGTTCGACACTTCAGAAATTCTTGTTTCGTGCGGTGCGAAGCACAGCGTCTACAACGCTCTTCAGGCGATCTGCGACAAAGGCGATGAAGTCATTGTGCCGGCGCCGTATTGGGTCAGTTACCCGGAAATGGTCAAGCTTGTCGATGCGAAGCCGGTGATTGTCCAGACGTCCGCGGAAAACCATTTCAAAATGACGGCGACCCAGCTTCGCCGTGCGGTCACGAAGAAAACGAAGGCGCTGATTCTCTGCTCTCCTTCCAATCCCACCGGTGCGGTATACACCACGGATGAAATTGTGGAGTTGGCGGCCGTCGTTGCGCAGACCGGCATCTACGTGATTTCTGACGAGATCTACGAGAAGATTATCTACGATGGATACAAGCATTTCAGCATCGGATCCATCAAGCCGATCCGGGACCAGGTTGTGACGGTCAACGGCGTTTCGAAGGTCTTTTCGATGACCGGATGGAGGATTGGGTACATGGGTGCGCGGAAAGACATCGTCCAGGCCGCCGAAAAGATCCAGAGTCAGATGACGTCAAATGCCTCGTCGATTTCTCAGAAAGCGGCGCTTGCGGCACTGACGAACAACCTGAGTCACGAAGTGGCAGCCATGGTGCAGGAATTTGACCGACGACGCAAGTTTCTCCTTGCTGAAATGGACAAGATTAAAGGACTGAAGTACATCTATCCGCGCGGATCATTCACCCTCTTCGTCAACATCAAGCCCTTCCTCAAAGCGAAAGTGAACAGCCACAGACTTGAGACAAGCGATGACGTTGTCAATTACTTTCTCAACGAGCACAATGTCGCGATGGTCCCGGGTGCCAGTTTCGGCGCCCCCCACTGGATGCGTCTCTCCTACGCCTGCTCGATGGAAGACCTGCAGAAGGCAACCCGCCGTCTCCACAACGGGTTTGGAGAGCTCTCGTCATGATTACCTAAGCAAGTCTCACCCGTCTTGCGGCAAAAGCTCTCACCAGAAACGGTCTCAAAAACACCCGTCCGGTCATCCCGAACTCATTTCGGGGTCTGAAATGGACCGAAACACAGATGCTGAAACGAGTTCAGCATGACAAGGCACATTCTTGAGATGGGCTCTGGTCGGAATTGTTCCTTCCTGCAGCCGCCGACCTGAAAGTCGGAGTTATCTCGCTCCTGAACGCGAAACCGTTCCGTCGGATTCCATCGACGCGAGATAAAATATCAGGCTTGCTGTCCCGTCCATGGTCGGCTCGTTTGTTGAATAGTCTGCCCAGTCATCGTGGTACACCGCAAGATCTGACTGAAACGCAGAGAACGCATCCGGCTTCGAGAGCGTAACTCCTTTCAGACTCTTGAAAATGGATCCGTACACCGGACCGTCGACAAGTCCCCCGGTGACCGGAAAGTTGTTGAGATGGGAAAATGCTGAATGCGGATCGCGGGGTGAGACTCCATCCTCAGGCAACCCCACGACCATACTGGTCCCCCACGGATTACACCCGAACAGCCAATCACGTGCCGAGGCTTCCATCTCCATCAACGTCGAATCTCCGGACGATTCGCGGTACAGCCGTGCCTGCGTAACGAGAGCGGAGACCAGATTGTTGGAACACCAGATAAACGGCACGCCCATAAGAAACGGATTTGCTTTACCTTTCTCGAAGACCTTTTGCAGCCCCTTCCGCATGTAGCCTAAATATTCTGTTCTATCCGCCGATCGTTGCGCCAACAGATAGTGTCCCAAATTGACAAACGGATACCATTGATAATGTCGGGCTGTGTCGGCCCCCATCCAGGGAGTCACAGGTTCGCTTCTACCGAAAAGTCTACCCTGCGCAACATACGAGCTCTCGCCGGTAAGACGTGCAAGCTGGGCGGCGGCGAGTTCCATGTCATCCGTCCAGTTCTCTTCCTCATAAAAATATGGAGCCCGGCACGGTGCTGTTTGACAGACGCCAGCATGTTCCTTCCCGTATTCATAGGCGTCGACAGCTCTTTCCCGAAGCTTCGCTGAAAAGCCAGGATCGAGCTTGTCGAAGAGCATCGCCCCGAGTGAGAATGCCGATGCGAATTTTCCCGCTATCGAGGCAATTCCGGTCGTTCGATTCTTGTATTGTAACACACCCTGGGGAAGTCCGGTGCAAAGATACACGGGGCGTTCTTTCCCTTTTCCGTATGAAACGGAATCTTGGGTTGGGAGACGGAAGCCGAGATGGTCGCGGTCGTCGGCAATTTGGTGGAACATCGTCCCCCTGCCCGGATTCATTTTGAGAAGCCACTCCAGCCCCCACCTTGCTTCATCCAGAACGTCCGGAATGCCGTTGGAACCGGGATGACCCGACGCATCGACCGAATCCCGGAACACTGCAGGGTTCTTTTCGAATGCAAAGAGCATTTGAACAACAGCGGTCGCCGACGTCGTGACATATTGCAGGTAGTCGGCAGCATCGTGCCACCCGCCGACGACATCAATGTACGACAAATCCATTCCACCACCGTACACGATATACCCATCGTGGGTGTGGCACGAATCATTCAGGAAGGGGTTGTAGCCACATCGCTGTTGGCGCATATACTTCAACAGAATGTCAGCGGTCCCGTTGTAGACGTCCGTACCGATTCGAATTACCGGCGATTCGGTTCCGTTGCATTCAAGAACGTAAGAACCCGGCGACTGGAATTTTGAGAAATCGAGACGAAATGTTTTGCAAAAGGTGCCGTAGGACCCGTATCCGGAAATCGCTTCAGAATGGAAAACAATGTCCCGCGAAGTTGCGTGACGGAGCGAGAAGGAAGACGGATGAATTGAAGAGTCTTTTGAGAGGAGTACCGCGACCTTCAAAGAGTTCGGCAAATAACCCAATTGATTCACGCGAACCCACGATTGTGCGCCACACGACGGTGAAGCTGCGGCAAGAAAGAGAAGGAGGCCCGAAATCCTGACAAGAACGGAAGAGATCCTCATTTGCGCACATTGATGTGGTATCCGTCCAGCCTCAAGGGAGGTCGGCTGTGGTTCGCCCGGTGACGGTTATCGATGCCCGGCATCATACCCCGAACCACGGAGTACTTTTCCGGGCAGTGCGTTCGTCGCTTTCCCGTCTGAGATGACCGGCACGCCGTTCACAAGAACGTATTCCATGCCGACAGAGAGCTGACTTGGGTGCTCGAAGGTGGCCAGGTCCCGGACCTGATCCGGGTCGAAGACAACCAGGTCAGCCCACATCCCGCACTTGAGGACACCGCGATCGGCGAGACGAAGACGTTGGGCGGCAAGAGCGCTGAACTTCCTGATTGCCTCCTCGAGCGTGAGTTTTTTTTCTTCCCGCACATATTTGCGAAGGATTCGCGGGAACGTGCCATAGGCCCTCGGATGGGGATGTTCCTGACCAAGGATCCCTTCAGGCGAACTTCCCTGTGAATCATTGTCGATCGAAACCCACGGTTGCGTCAATGCGAGAACGACGTCAGGTTCCGACATTCCAAACACAGCGACAGAAGTAAACCCTTTGTCCTCCACGAGGATGTCGAAAATTGCATCCATGGGATCCTGGTGGCGGATCGCCGCGATCTGGGCTATTGTCTTACCCTGGAAGGGCAGAAGGCGGGGATTTTGAACCACGCAGACCACGACAGCTTCGGGGCCGGGAATTTCCTGCCATTCATTGTCCCACTCCGCACTGCGCGTTTCCATGTCCTTGCGGATCCGCTCGCGCATCATTCGATCCTTGAGCCTTTCAATCATTTTTCCATCGCCGCCATCGTGTGCCCACGGCGGGATGAAGGCTGAAAGACTGTTAAACCACGCCGTATAGGCATACGTGTCCGCCGTGATATCGATGCCGTTGCGCCGCGCCGAGTCGATCTTCGCAACGATCTCGTTCATGCGTCCCCAGTTCGATTTCCCTGCCGCTTTGAGATGCCAGATTTCAACCGGGACTTTTGCCTCGCGTCCAATCCTGATCGCTTCATCAACTGCCGTAAGAACTCCATCGCTTTCCGAGCGCATATGGGTTGCATAGATTCCGCCATACGGAGCGGCTTCGGAGACGAGCGCGATGAGTTCTTCCGTGCTTGCATAAGGGGCGGGGGCATACTGAAGAGAGCTTGAGACACCCACAGCCCCCTGTTGCATCGCCTCCCGTACAATGGTTTTCATTTTATTCAGCTCAGCCGGACTCGGCGTCCGGTTATCGTCGCCAAGGACCATCCTTCTGACCCCGGTTGCCCCGACGTATGATGCGATATTGATGCCGATGCCTTGTCGTTCCAGCCGTGCAAAATACTGCTCGAGAGTCCTCCAGTCGACGCTGATTTTGTAGTGCTCATACGATACGCTGTCCGCCTTGATCATGGCCTCATTCAGGGGTGCAACAGACTGGCCTTCTCCGGTGATCTCGGTAGTAATGCCTTGAAAGATCTTCGACGGGACGTGCGGATTGACAAGGATCGACAGGTCCGATTGCCCGAGCATATCGATGAACCCTGGTGCCACAATGAGATTCCTGGCGTCGATCCGTTCCTTCGCGGCATAGTCACTGAGTCGACCAATGGCGGCAATTCGTCCGTCGCGGATTCCAATGTCGCCGGAGTACCACGGCGAGCCAGTCCCATCGACGATCCGGCCGTTGAGAATGATCAAATCGAAGCCGGCGGTTGCTGACTGCCCGCAGATGATGGGAGCATATATCAGGCAAGCCAAGAGGAGAATTAACGTTTTCATTGTCCGTGTTTCCCTTCAGTCCTCAAATCTTGGAATCATTCATTCTTGGATGTAGTGACAATTGCTAACTTACCGAATCACAGCGAGAGAATCAATTTGGCAGGACGGTTTCGGCAAACCAGCATCTCTCGTCGCTTGTCGACCCAAGTAACTGGAACTTCGGAATAATACGGACTGTCCGCAATTCCTGAAACTCTTTCGCCAAAAACTGAGTCAAAGAGTTATGTGGTGGAATCATCATCCTCACGAAGGGACGCACCACGTGC
>DATDNS010000545.1:0-2025 GCA_036518155.1 Bacteroidota bacterium | reverse complement strand
CCTCAAGTGTCACGCAACGAAGGGCGGGATCGCGACGAATGATACTGTTCGCTGTCGCGACATCGTCAACGATCAGGGTATTGTCAAAGAGAAAATCGAACAACTTCCTGTAGTGTTCGGCTCCCCGTATGATTCCCGTTGCCCAACCGTGCACGCCTTGTTCTGCAAATGTCTTCGACGGCGCAGTCAACGCAGGAACCCTGTCGAGACAGATGAACGTTGCTTTTCCCTTCCTATTCTTCTTCAGGAATTCCATGGCGGCGTACGCCTGTTCCACGTCGGTTACAATGACATAGCCGACGGCTTCGCCGAGCGCCGTTTCGACTGCAACGCGATACTTCGGATCGGTATTGATCGCATCGCCGACGGTCGTTTGAATACGGGAATTCCACTCGTCGCTTGAAATCAGGTATCGCGCACCTTCCGAATACCCGTCGAACGTTTCCACCAATCCCTTCAGAAAATCAATGCGTGCCTGCTTCCGCTCGATTTCGCCCCGGAGCGATAATTCCCTGCCGCGCAGTTGTTCGAGCTCGGACTGGAGACGGGCGATGAGCTCCTCCATCTGCTGGGTACGAACTTCAGCCTGAACAAATGATTTTCGGAGTTCCCTGTCTTCATTCGTCAGAGTGACGATGAGGCCTGCTGTCCGGTCAATTTCCGACGTATAGTTGTGGATTTCCTCCGTGATATGCTCTATGCGTCCCCGGATATTCTCGATGCGCGCCTTTGCCTGGTTTCCGCGATTTCTTAACTCGGAAGCCTGTTGAAGTAGCTCGATCATTCGGTCCTGGACCGATTTCAAATCCGCTTTCTTTGCGTTCAGCCGGATTTCAAATTCATCCAGTTCTTTCTTCTTTCGGGCATACAAGTCCTCGGCAGCCCTCACGTTTGCCTTGCTCGTTTCGAGATTCCCAAACAACTCAAGCTGCCTTCCCGTGAGTTCTTCACGTTGTCGCTGGAGGTCGATTTGTTCCTGTTCGAATCTCTTGATGTTCGCGTTCAGCGATTTTCTGCGCTCGTGGGCGGCGGCTTCTTTCTGTTCAGACTGGTGAATCGCTTCCTGCTGCGCTGTCAACTCGGATTGCGCTATTGCCAGCTTGTCTTCGAGCTCCCGCAATTCCTGACGCAGGACTTCGAGCAGGGTCTCCTCTTGCGTCAATTCCAGGTCTATCCTGTTCTTCTCGTCGACAGTCCTGGACAATTGCTCCTTCAACGGAACGATTTTGTCGTTGACGCCCAGGTATTCCCTGGTGAGCAGATCTATTTCGAGAGTCTTTAGCTGCTGGCTGAACTCATTGTGGCGTTGGGCTTTGTGGGCCTGGCGTTCGAGCGAGTTCACGGCTTTCTGGACTGTACTGACGCTGTCGTTCAGCCTCGTGAGATCGAACCGGACGCTTTCCAGCCTGCGCACGGCCTCTTTTCTCTTGTGCTTGTATTTGGTGACACCGGCGGACTCTTCGAAGAGTCGCCGCCGCTCCTCGGAATTTTCGCTCAGGATACTCTCAACCATTTTCAGCTCAATCACCGAATAGGCATCGGACCCCATACCGGTATCCATGAACAGGTCGCGTATGTCTTTGAGCCGGCAGAGAGTCCTGTTGATGTAGTATTCGCTTTCACCCGACCGATAGACTCTGCGAGTCAAGGTGACTTCCGTGTACTCGGAGGGAAGAATCCCTTTCGAATTCTCGATTGTCACCGACACCTCGGCCAGGTTCAGAGGTTTTCTCGATTTTGTCCCGTTGAAAATCACATCCTCCATTTTATCGCTTCGCAGCGTCGTCGGACGCTGTTCGCCGAGTACCCAGCGCAACGCGTCCACGACATTGGTTTTCCCGCAGCCGTTCGGGCCGACAATTGCCGTGATGCCGGAATCGAACGCCATGTTAATTTTCTGCGCGAAGGATTTGAACCCGAATATTTCGAGCTTCGAAAGATACATCAGCCAAGGCTCCGTGCAAGATCATACGCAAACTTCACCGAAGCACTGATTGCATAGACGGACTCGTAGTAGAGGAACGC
>DATDNS010000544.1:0-13680 GCA_036518155.1 Bacteroidota bacterium | reverse complement strand
TGAGCGGCCTCCTCGTGAAGTCGACCCTCGTGATGAAGGAAAACCTTGAGGAAATGAACGAGCGGGGCCTCACGATCCCGGTGATCCTCGGCGGCGCCGCACTCACACGCAGGTATGTCGAACAGGACCTGCGTCCGTTTTACAAAGGGAAGGTCTTCTATGCCAACGACGCGTTCGATGGCCTCAAGTTGATGGAAACAATCAAGAACGACGTGGAGCCGGAAGCAACGAGCGAACCGAAAAAAGTCGAAGATGCCGAGGAACTTCTCACAGGATCCGAGGCAAAGATCGCGCTTGTGACGGCGGAGGAGGCAAAAGCGCGAACGACGCCGTCATCATCGGTCAACAAGATGGCCCCGATTCCCAAACCGCCGTTCTGGGGTTCGAAGATCGTCGAAGACATCCCTCTCGACGATGTGTTCAAGTATGTGAACGATGTCGCATTGATCAGGGGGCAGTGGCGTGTCGTGAAGGGAAAACTCTCTCCGGAAGAATACCAGAAGATACTCGACGAAAAGATTCTGCCCGAATATCAGCAGCTGAAAGAAATCGTCAAGCGCGACAAACTCCTTCAGCCCAAAGTCGTGTACGGGTATTTCCCGTGCCAGTCGAAAGGGAATGACCTCATTATTTACAAGCCCCCGACGCCCGTTGCGAAATTCGAATTCAAGATCTCGCAACTGAGAGAATGGCTCCGGTTTTCGTTCCCCCGTCAATCTGATGACCG
This sequence comes from Bacteroidota bacterium, assembly GCA_036518155.1. GTDB lineage: Bacteria > Bacteroidota > Ignavibacteria > UBA10030 > UBA10030 > JADGQA01. The sequence continues at coordinate 12,953 of DATDNS010000544.1, read as the reverse complement.
AAACCTGTGCATTGCGGACTATTTTGCGACCGTTGAATCCAGGAGAATCGATGTCGTTGCGTTCCACCTGGTTACCGTGGGCAAAGTGGCCTCGGAGTATTCAAAGAAACTTTTCAAAGCGAACAATTACAAGGATTATCTCTATTTCCACGGACTGAGCGTGGAATCCGCGGAGGCGATGGCGGAGTTGTGGCACAAGAAGGTCCGCGAAGAACTGGGAATTTCCGGCAAGGATGCGCCGGAGATCAAGCGGCTGTTCAGTCAGGGATATCAGGGTTCCAGATTTAGTTTTGGCTACCCCGCCTGCCCCAACCTGGAAGATCAGGCAAAGTTGTTCAAACTCCTGCAGCCCGAGCGCATTGGCGTGAAATTGACGGAAGAATTCCAGCTCGACCCGGAACAATCGACGAGCGCGATCATCGTCCATCATCCGGATGCCCGCTATTTTAACGTAAAGTAATGACGGCAAACCGCGGGCAACATTCAAGATCTGATCCTCAGTGAAACTCATCGGCATTTTCCCATCGATATTTGAATCAGAGATTACCCCGAACAATGAACATTCCATAAGAATCTGAAGGAATCCGATTATGCCAAACCTCATATTGTTGCGACACGGTGAATCACAATGGAACCTCGAGAACCGCTTTACCGGTTGGACGGATGTTCCTCTTTCCCCCAAAGGAGAACAGGAAGCTCACGACGCCGGTCAAAAGCTGAAGAGTTACAAATTCGACGTGGCGTATACGTCCGTCCTGAAGCGCGCTATCGATACACTCAACATCGTGTTGAAGATCATCGGCCAACAGAAGATTCCGATTGTTTACGATAAGGCGCTGAACGAGCGTCATTATGGAGCATTGCAGGGATTGAACAAAGCAGAAACCGCTCAGAAGTACGGCGATGAGCAGGTGAAACTGTGGCGTCGCAGTTACGACGTCCCGCCCCCGAAAGAAAAAACTCCGCTCAATCCCGACGGCATCAGCGAAAGTCTCAAAGACACGGCCGCGCGAACGTTGCCGTACTTTGACGCGAAGATCATACCGGAAATCAAAGCCGGCAGGAATGTCATCGTGGCGGCGCACGGGAACAGCCTGCGCTCAATTGTCATGAAACTGGATAATCTTTCCGAGAAGGAAGTTGTTGAGCTCAACATTCCGACCGGAGCGCCGCTGCTCTATGTCTATGACAAGAACGGGGCGATCAAGGAACACAAGTATTTGTAGGCAGTCTCCGTGACGCCACAGTAATCCGTTTGGACTTCCGAAATTCGGGAACGATTTTGCCTTGAATTTATAGGCTCTATTTGCTATTATCATAGTGTGATGGATGAGCGATTTTACAGCGGGCTGGAGGAATTCAACAAGGAGAGGTTTTTCGAGGCACACGAAGTCCTGGAAGACCTGTGGCACGAGGAGCGGGATGTTGACCGGACGTTCATTCAGGGAATCATCCAGATAGCTGCCGCTTTCTACCATTTGCAGACCCACAATCTCAAAGGAGCGGTCAGCCAATTCACCAAAGGCAACGAAAAGCTCACGCACTTCCTTCCGACATACAAAGAAGTTTCTGTCGTGAAGCTGTTGGACGACGTTCGGGAGAATTTGCGTCAGATTCAGGCGGCCGACCCGAATTTTGAAACAATCAGGTATCCGAAAATCAGCTATACGCGAGTTGCAACTATCTCAAATCAGGTTCACAAAAAGGAGAATTGAAACATGGCAACAATGATTACCGAAGAATGCATCAACTGCGGAGCGTGTGAGCCGGAATGCCCGAACACGGCGATCTATGCAGGCGGCGTGCAATGGGAATTGAACGGGATGCACGATGCGTTGTCCAACGATTTCTACTATATCGTTCCGGACAAATGCACGGAATGTGTCGGACATTTCGACCAGGAGCAATGCGCGGCGGTCTGCCCCGTCGATTGCTGCGTTCCGGACCCCAATCACGTCGAATCGGAAGAAGTGTTGTACGACAGGGCCAAAAAGATGCATCCGGAGAAGACGTTTGCGGAGCTGAGTGCCGCAACATCGCATTTCCGGAAATAACTCATACACAAGTCCATTCAGAAGGTCGGTGTCGTTTCCCATCCATCGCGATGCGGAGGGCAGCCGACCTTCGCTATTTTGAGCAACAATGAAAATCGGTCCCTACACAATTGATGCTGTTGAAACCGGACTGTTCTCGCTGGACGGAGGCGCGATGTTCGGCATCGTACCGTGGGTGTTCTGGAGCAAAACAAACCCGCCGGATGAGCGTCAGCGGATTCGGCTCGCCGCCCGGTGCTGGCTCGTCCGGGGGAACGGCAAGGTTATCCTCGTCGACGACGGCAACGGGACAAAATGGTCCGACAAGCTGAAAGATATCTATCGGCTGGACAATTCAAAAGCCGATCTGCTTTCATCCCTGAAGAACTTCGGAGTTGCCCGCGAAGATGTTACCGACGTTTTGCTGACCCATCTTCATTTTGACCACGCGGGGGGATCCACGATCGTTGAAAACGGAAAGCCCGTCCCGACATTTCCGAAGGCGAAGTACTACGTCCAGAAAAAACACTGGGACCTTTCGCAGAATCCGACTGAAAAGGATCGCGCCAGCTTCATGAGCGACGATTTTGTTCCGCTCATGGAGCGGGGAGTTCTTGAACTGGTTGACGGCGAGTTTGAGATCTTTCCCGGCATAGAGGTTCTCGTGTGCAACGGGCACACGTCCGCCCAGCAGCTGCCAAAAATTTCTGACGGCCGGACAACAATGCTTTTCTGTTGCGACCTTGTTCCTACCGTTTCGCACGTTCCGTTGCCGTACATCATGGCCTACGATGTCAGACCGCTCGTGACGCTGGAAGAGAAAAAAAGGATTTTGCCGCGTGCGTGCGAAGAACAATGGATTCTGTTCCTTGAACACGATCCGACGACGGAGGCCATAACCCTGAAGAAAACAGAAAAAGGCCTGGCCGTAGACCAAAAACTTTCGATGAATCAGTGATGGGTGAGTTATCGAACATTGGTGTGGAGAAAGATTTTCCTGAACGCAGGCCGAGAAACATTTCACATCGGGGAATGAATGTCGTGGTGGTAAAGATCGACGGTTCACTTTTCGCGTTCGAGAACAACTGTCCCCACCAGCATTTCTCCGTGCTCCACGAAGGAACCCTGGAAGGTTGCTCCCTTACGTGCCCGATGCACGGATGGACGTTTGATCTAAAATCCGGGAATTCCACAAACGGCAGCGGAAAATTACGCATGATCGAGGTCAAGGCTTCCGAAGGTTCTGTCTGGGTCGGGAGCGTGAAGAACGAATTGAATTTCAGTTTGTTCGATTAGAAGCAGGGGAGGGAGTGCAGACGTGCGTGAACAGATGACCCGGGAAATTCGTCGGAAGGCTCTGGCGCTTGGATTCACGAAGGTGGGAATAGCGCGGGCTCAATCTCTGACAGAAGAAGCAACTCATCTGGACGAGTGGCTTCGCCGGGGGTTTCAAGCGGGCATGTCGTGGATGGAACAGAACCGGGAAAAGCGAAACGATGTCGGGAAGGTTCTCCCGAATGCAAAATCGGTTCTGTGCGTTGCCCTAAACTATTACGTTCCAGTCAGTCATTCTGAGGATGTAGCGACCGGAAAAATATCCCGATACGCGTGGGGCGATGACTATCATTTGGTCATGACCGGGCGTCTTGAGAACCTTCTCGATGAAATTAAGGCGCTGCTGCCCGGCGTAAACGGGAAAGTCTATGTCGACACCGGACCGGTCATGGATAAAGCCTGGGCTGCCCGGGCGGGAATAGGCTGGCAGGGAAAGCACACAAACCTGATTACGAAAGAGTTCGGCTCCTGGGTGTTTCTCGGAGAGGTCCTGCTCGATACGGAGCTGGAGTATGACGAGCCGGTCGAAGATGCGTGCGGTACGTGCACAGCGTGCATCGATGCCTGTCCCACGCACGCCATCGTCGAGCCGTATGTCCTGGATTCAAACAAATGCATTTCCTACCTGACGATCGAACATCGGGGAACAATTCCGCCGGACCTTTCGAAAGACTTTGAAGGATGGATCTACGGCTGCGATATCTGCCAGGATGTGTGTCCCTGGAACCGTTTTCAAAAGCCGGCAAATGAAGAATCATTTCAGCCGCGTCCGTGGAACCTTGCCCCCCGGCTGGAACAGATTACGGAACTCACAAAGGAAGAATTCAGCCAGCGGTATCGAAGAAGTCCGATCAAGAGGACGAAACGGGAAGGAATGATCCGGAATGCCAAGGCCGTGATGAAGAATTCGGTGAATCCTTCGTAGAGTTTGGTGCATCTAACAGACAACCAAAGGAAGAGAAACAGATGTCCTCAGAAAATGTTCACGATCTCATTATTATCGGGTCCGGACCCGCAGGATTGACCGCCGCACTCTATGCAGCACGGGCAAACCTGAAGCCGCTGGTTTTTGAAGGGCCGCAGCCCGGCGGGCAGCTGACGATTACGACTGAAGTAGAGAACTATCCTGGGTTCCCGGACGGAATTATGGGTCCTGAAATGATGGACCTCTTTCGCAAGCAGGCGCAGAAATTCGGCGCCGACTGCCAGTTCAAGATGGTGGATGAAGTCGATTTTTCAAAGCGTCCCTTCAGGCTGGTCGTGGAAGGCAAGGAGTATTTCGCCCACACCGTGATTGTATCCACTGGTGCGTCGGCAAAACTGCTCAGTCTCCCCTCTGAAAGCGAGTATATGGGATACGGGGTCTCGGCCTGTGCCACGTGCGACGGATTCTTCTTTAAGAATCAGCACGTTGTTGTTGTCGGCGGTGGAGATACTGCGATGGAAGAGGCGACGTATTTGACCAAACACGCGGCACGCGTTACTGTCGTTCACCGGAGAAACGAACTGCGTGCGTCCAAGGTAATGCAGGAACGCGCCACGAAAAATCCGAAAATCGATTTCATTTGGGACTCAGCGGTTGTCGAAGTTGTCGGTGAAAAGAACGAGCTTGGCCACAAGAAAGTCAACGGAGTGAAGATCAAGAACCTGAAGACAGGCCGGATGACGGATTTCAAGTGCGACGGATTGTTCCTCGCGATCGGTCACCAGCCAAACACCTCATTGTTCAAGGGACAATTGGAGATGGATCAGGTCGGTTATCTGATCACGAAGCCTCACAGTACTGCGACGAATGTCCCTGGAGTTTTTGCAGCAGGCGACGTTGCCGACCCGACGTATCGCCAGGCTGTTTCGGCGGCCGGAACAGGTTGTATGGCGGCCATCGACGCAGAACGGTTCCTTGTTCACGAAGGGCACGACTGAATTCCGGTTAATCCTTTTTCAAGAGATTCCTCAGCCCACAGAATGACCACGATCCCCGCTTTCGCAGAAGCGGGGATTTTTTTTTACGCAAAGAAATTCCATACCTGATTCATGGAAAAATTCCACAGTACGACCAAGGTCGATCTCTTTCTTTCGACTGGTTTTGCCGGAAACAGGCAATAACATCTGCAGCCGCCTATTGCCCTCTCTTCAATTCCTAAGTACATTGAATGAAACTGCGGGACAACCCGTAGGAACAATGATTTCGGCAACGGAAAAAAGGGATATTCTCATGAACTCAGTCGAATGGATTCGCGAATTCCCGGCAGCGATCACTGTTTGCGACGCCGACGGATCAATACTTGCAATGAATGAAAAGTCGGCTGCGACGTTTGCCGAGGAAGGGGGAGAAAAACTCGTCGGGAAAAATCTGCTGGACTGCCACGGTGAACCATCGCGCACAAAAGTACTAAATCTGCTAAAAGGACAATCTCCAAACGTCTATACCATCGAGAAGGGGGGCGTCAGAAAGATGATCTATCAGTCACCGTGGTACAAGAATGGCAAGTTCGCCGGATTTGTCGAGTTGTCGCTTCCCATCCCAGCGGAAATGCCGCATTTTGTTCGGGATAAACCTTCTGCGGACGAATAATTGGATTGCTCCTCTGCTGCCTTATTCGGCAATATGTATACTTCTGCACGGTGCCCCGGTATACAGGTTCAATTGACTTTCCGTCTTCTATTTCTTATAATATAAAGCAGCACAACAAGTTACGCCGCCTCACGCATACTACGTCGGGGCAGACCAACCTAGGAATCTGCTATGTCCACAACTACAAAGTGGGTCATCGGTCTCGTCGTTGCCTTCTTCATCATTTTCGGTATCCTCACACTGACTATCTTCGCCTGGATGTTCTCCGAGCCTGAGGACGAAACCGTCTCATCGGGAAGCGAAAAAATCGCTCTCGTCGAGCTGAATGAGCCTATCATATCCTCATCAGATATTGTTCGTCAGCTTAAGAAGTACCGTGAAGACCGATCTGTGAAAGCCATCGTGTTCCGGGTTGAGTCACCGGGGGGCGGCGTCGCCGCGAGCCAGGAGATCTACGAAGAAGTGAAGAAGACACGCGATTCAGGTAAGCCGATCGTCGTTTCCATGGGAGCGGTAGCGGCCAGCGGAGGGTACTACGTTTCGTGTGCGGCAACGAGGATCGTCGCGAATCCCGGTACACTGACGGGAAGCATCGGAGTCATATTTCAGTTCCTGCATTTCAGCGAATTGATGAAGAAACTTGGCATCGACGAGTCCACGTTCAAATCCGGAAAACTGAAGGACTCGGGCTCGCCGTTCCGCCAGGTCACGCCGGAAGAAAAACTCTACTTCCAGGGTCTTATCGCGGACGTCTACGACCAATTTGTCGAAGTCGTGGCGAAGGAACGAAAGCTCAGCGTCAACTATGTTAAGAAATATGCGGACGGGAGGGTCTTTACCGGCCGCCAGGCGAAACAGTACGGTTTTGTCGACACCCTAGGAACGATGGAAGACGCAGTTGCCATTGCCGCCAAACTTGGCGGCATTGCGGGCAAGCCGAGACTCATCAAAGAGTACCGCCACAGGTCGTTCGTCGACCGCATGCTCGGCGATGCCGTGACTAACATTGCCAAATTGCAGGATCAATTCCTGCATCAACCGATTATTCAGTACCGATTCACCTCACCGTCGTAATCAATGAGAGGAGGCTTCCTTGACAAAAGCTGACATCGTCGATGTGATCGCGTCCGCAACCGGCCTGACGAAAGTCGAGACAGAAGCTGTGGTGGACGGATTTATCGCAACCGTCATCGATACCATGAAGCAGGGGAAGAACATAGAAATTCGGGGATTCGGCAGCTTCAAAGTCAAGAAACGAAAAGGCCGTGTGGCCCGGAATCCCAGGACGGGAGAACAAGTGATGGTGGAAGAGCATTTCGTGCCGATCTTCAAAGTTTCGAAAGAACTCAAGCATCTCGTCGACGAGAATCTGAAGAAGGATCCATCAGCGAAAGAGAAGGAATGAAACCGAAGATCTACTGCCCTCACTGCAACGCGGAACTCCGGTGGGGAGACAAGTTTTGCGGAAATTGCGGAAAGCAAATTGAATGGACAGACCAGGAATCCCGGACGCCTCAGGAAGGAACCCAGGTTTCCAAACCTTCGGAAAACAATCCGTTGACGTGCGAAACATGCGGAACGATCAACAAGCCCGGAACTGAATTCTGCAGGACCTGCGGATCCGCCCTTGGCGGTCGTGCGAGCGCGACACCTCAACACTCTTCCGGAGATCCGAAGCAGTCAAAACGAGGTCAGCAACCCCCGAAGAAAGCAGTCAAACCGAATCCACTGTTGAATTCGTGGAAGCCTGTTGCCGCGGTGGTCGTTATCGTGGTCCTCGCAATTGCCATTGACAAGAACAGTTCGAAGGTAAACATTCCCGAGCAAATTGCCCCGCAACAAACGGCGGTTCCACAGCAGCCTGCCACGGCAAACATGGCGGCGCTTCCACAGATTCAGGACATGGAACGTCAGGTCAAGGCCAATCCGGAGGATATGGCGATGACGCTGCAACTGGCCAATTTCTTGAGTGACAACCGATTCTACGACAAGGCAATCACATACTACCAGGCGTATCTGAAGAAGAAACCTAAGGATACCAATGCCAGGGTTGATATGGGAATTTGCTACAAGGAAATCGGCCAGTACGACAACGCCACGCGAGAAATGAAGAAGGCACTTGAATACGATCCGGCTCATCTCTTCGCCACCTTCAATCTTGGGATTGTCACGTTGGATGAAGGAAAGATGTATATGGACCAGGGACAGATGGGTAAAGCAAACGAATTGATCAAGGAATCGAGCGACTGGTTCAGGAAGACAGTCGAATTGTCGCCGACGAGTGAAGTCGGCAAGAGAGCGCAACAGTTGCTATCGCAGCATTCAAACACACAACTTCCACAATCTAACTAAGGAGGAGCTTATGCCGAGCGGTAAGAAGCGAAAACGCCATAAGATGGCGACCCATAAGCGGAAGAAGCGGTTGAGAAAGATGCGTCACAAGAAGAAGATCCGCTAGGAACCCGGTCTGTCCTGCCGCATCACGCGGCCGGACAGACAATTTTTTTTGAATGTTCCGGCAAATGTCTGAGGTGCAGAATGATTGGTGAACGGACAACGGATTAAATGAACTAGGTCGTAGAAAGCAACGAAGCAATTCTTCGATTGAAAACGACGATGTCTATTACGGAACGGAGGTTGTATGGCACAAGATAACGATGGGATGGCAAGAGGACTGGTTGTAGGCTTTATTGCCGGGACGATAGCCGGCGCCGTGATTGCCCTGCTCTATGCGCCGAAAACCGGCAAGGAATTGCGGGCTGACATAAAGGAAAAGGCGAAAGATGTTGCGCAGGACGCCGAGGAATACGTGGCCCGTGCAAAAGCCAAAGCGGTCGAAATTGTCAACGAAAGCAAGAACAAATCGGAAACGATGCTCAACGATGCGCGCGCCCGTGCGGCGTCCATTATGGGAGACGCGCAACGAATACTGACGGAGGCGCGCAACAAAGGAACACAGGAGATGGGGAGAAACTCGTAACCGGGATGCCCAAGGGTGTTCGCAGCGCGAACGCTCCCGGACACCACCGGTTTGTCTGCAGGCACTTCATAACGTTTTCTGAAGGATACGTACGTGGAAACCCTTATCAATATCGGAAAGGTTTTGGCGCTCTTCAGCGCGGCGGCGCTCTGTGTTTATCTCATCGTCGTGTTGACGCGTCTCCGCAGCGTGCTCGAAGTATTTCAGCGCGATTTTTCAGACATCACGAGAAATCTGAAGCCAATCCTGGAGAATCTCAACATCGTCGCCGACCGGCTGAAATCGATTACGACAAAAGTCGACGACCAGGTCATTCTGTTCAAGGCTTCCCTCGAATCGTTCAAAGCTCTCGCTGACAACGTGGTGAACTTTGAGGCACGTGTCCAGGAGCGCCTGGAAGAACCGATTATCCGCGTCACTTCGCTTCTCGGCGCGTTCGTGGGCCGGATTTTGTCATTCTTCGGCAAGTCGCAGACTGGCAATCTCGACTGACAATGCAGGAGATGGCCGACCCGCGGTGCAACGCGGCGGCTGCGACAACCAATGCGGGCAGGCTCGCACGCCGGCAGCAATATCCCCAAACTTCGTCGCTTGATTCGCGGGCTCCGAGGTCAATAACTGAACAGAGGCAATTCACGCCTCAGGCATAAACCCATTCGAAGGAACATAACCGTTGGCTCAAACTTTTAAAGACTACCCCGTGGAAAAGATTCGGAATATCGCCCTGATTGGACACGGGGGATCAGGCAAAACCATGATTGCGGAACTGATGTTGTTCAACTCGGGTATGGTCAACCGTGTCGGCAAAATCGATGAAGGGTCCACTGTTTCGGACTATCACGCCGATGAAATTGAACGACGTATCTCCATCAATTCGTCGCTGATGCACTGCGACTGGCAGGGGACAAAGATCAACATCCTCGATACCCCCGGCTATTCGGACTTTACCGGCGATGTCATCAGTTCACTCCGGGTGTCCGATCTGGCAATCGTTTGTGTCAAAGCCGTGGAAGGCGTCGAAGTGGGAACAGAGATTGTCTGGAACTACACGAAGACCGGGAATACGCCGAGGATCATCCTCGTGACAAAGATTGACAACGAAAATGCGGATTTTGACCAGGCGGTAGAGACCGCAAAAGAACGGTTTGGCCACGATGTCGTCAACGTCCAGTTCCCCGTCAATCAGGGTCTCCAGTTTGATTCCTTTGTTGACGTCCTGAGGATGAGGATGGTCAAGTTCAACCGGGATGGCAGCGGGAAATTCTCAGAGACTGAAGTACCCTCTGAATTGAGGTCAAAGGCGGACGCATTGCACGAAGAACTGATCGAGAAGATCGCGGAAACGGATGAAGACTTGATGAACAAGTTCTTCGAGGCGGGAACACTCAAGGAAGACGACCTTCGCCGCGGACTGCAGGTTGCGCTCAATACCGGCAAGATCTTTCCGGTATTCTGTTCGGCGACGACACTGAATATTGGATGTCAGCAACTCCTGGATTTTATCGTGACGTACGGTCCCTCGCCGAAAGATCGCGGGCCCGTGAAAGCAGTCAATCACCAGACAAAAGCGGAAATTGACGTTCAGCCCGACCCTTCCGCCCAGCCATCCCTGTTTATCTTCAAAACGATCTCGGAGCAGCACGTCGGAGAGTTGTCCTATTTTCGCGTCTACTCGGGGACAGTCACCGCCGGCATGGATCTCGTGAATGAATCCAACGGAAAAGCAGAGCGTCTCGGCCAGCTGTTCCTGATGAACGGCAAGACCAGGAGTGAAGCCGCAAGGATTGCGGCGGGGGATATCGGTGCAGTAGTGAAATTGAAAGATACGCACACAAACAACACGCTCGCGAGCAAAGCCTTTCCCGTCAATTTCGATCCAATCGCATTCCCCGAGCCGGTCATCCGGATGGCCATCCAGTCGAAAGCCAAAGGGGACGAAGATCGAATGGCGAACGGTCTGCATTCGTTGCACGAAGAAGACCCGACGTTTGTCGTCTCCGTGGATGGCCAGTTGAGTCAGACCGTCATCGCCGGCCAGGGCGAACTCCACCTGCTCATCGTCACGAAGCGTTTGAAAGAGAAGTATGCAGTGGATGTCGAACTCGTTGAGCCGAAAATTCCCTACAAGGAAACGATCCGCGGCATTGCGGCCGATGTCGAATACAAACACAAGAAACAGTCCGGAGGCAGGGGGCAGTTCGGACACGTCCATATCAAAATTGAGCCTCTGAAACGCGGTTCGGGTTTTGAATTCGTGGATGCAATCGTCGGCGGCGTTGTCCCGGGCAGGTTTGTCCCTGCCGTGGAAAAAGGGATCGTCGACGTGATGCAAAAAGGCGTGGTTGCGAATTGCCAGGTCGTCGATGTGCGGGTCACATTATTCGACGGTTCATATCACGCGGTGGATTCCGATGAAAATTCATTCAAGATCGCGGGATCCATGGCGTTCAGAAATGGCTTCAAAGAAGCCAAACCCGTCATTCTCGAACCGATCAATGAAATTGAAGTGACGGTCCCCGAAGAATACATGGGAGATGTGATGGGCGATATTTCGGGGCGGCGCGGCAAAATTCTTGGGATGGACGGCGAAGGGCATTTTCAGAATATCAAAGCCCTCGTCCCGATGTCCGAGCTTCATAAGTATTCCACCATCCTGCGCTCGATGACCCAGGGGCGCGGAATGTACCGGACGAAGTTTTCTCACTACGACGAGATGCCGCGGGAACTGATGGAAAAAGTCATCGCAGCGGCTGAAAAAGCGAAGGAAGAGGCCGCGTAAAGGGGAAGTCAGGCCCCTCCTCAATCAATGTTGCAAAGTTGCCCCGTGCAATGAATATACCGCGGGGCAATTTTCTTTTCCAGGATAGACATCGCATGACGAAAAAAGCACCGCGAAACAACGTATCAGCCAGCGTTACCGTTGAACGGGACAACAGGGGTGATCGTGTCTCGGTGCCGCAGAAACTTTCGACCATCGTTATTCGCGGGGCCCGCGTCCACAACCTCAAGAATATCAATCTGGAACTGCCGCGCAACAAACTCATCGTGATGACGGGAGTGAGCGGTTCCGGGAAATCGAGTCTCGCCTTTGATACCATCTACGCCGAGGGGCAGCGCCGCTACGTCGAAAGCCTGTCATCCTATGTCCGGCAGTTCCTTGAGCGCATGGAAAAACCGGATGTCGATTTGATCCAGGGTATTAGCCCGGCTATTGCCATCGAGCAGAAAACAACAACCAGAAACCCGCGGTCGACCGTTGCAACAACGACCGAAGTGTACGATTACCTCCGCCTCCTGTTTGGCCGTGTCGGCGTTACGTATTGCCGGGTTTGCGGCAACGTCGTAAAACGCGACAGCGTGTCGAGCGTTGTTGACAGGCTCACAGAGGAGCCGGACGGCACAAAGCTCTTCATTGCATTCCCTCTCCACGACCATCCGGGAAGGACGATTCGCGAAGAACTTGCTGCTCTAAAGAAGCGGGGATTCTTTCGCATTGTCGTGGGGAACGAAATCATCGACCTGTCCGAAAAGGAGTACAAAGGCAAGGCCAAGAAAGACGTGAGCGTTCTCATTGATCGCGTGATCATCAGGCGCGGTGACAAGGAAAGCACGACAAGAATGGCGGATTCAATCCAGACCGCGTTTTCGGAAGGTGAAGGCTACGCTCTTGCGCACTTCCCGGACGCGAAGAAGCAAATGAGGTTCACCCAGCATTATGAGTGCCCGAATGACGGGACAAGGTATGAAGAACCTGATCCCAGGATGTTTTCGTTCAACAACCCCGTGGGCGCCTGTCCGAAATGTCAGGGATTCGGCCGAGCAATGGGTATCGATATGAGCCTGGTGGTACCGGACCCGACAAAAACAATCAGGGGTGGCGCCATCCATCCGTGGAATTACCCGAGCTGGCGCGAAAACCTTGCGGATGCGATGAGGATCGCACCCGAAGCCGGAATACCCCTTGACGTTCCATTCGAAAAGCTGACAGAACAACAACTGGGCGTGTTGATGAATGGGTACAAGAAATTCG
>DATDNS010000543.1:0-2329 GCA_036518155.1 Bacteroidota bacterium | reverse complement strand
GCCCTCACCAGCGCAAGTCCGTCACTGAACGACCGGGCATCATCAAAGCCGGGTTCAATGACAACGGAACCAAGTGTATCGATGTAACCCCACTTTCCGCCAACCTGAACTGCGGCGAGGCCCGTCGAAAACGGCCGGACGCGCTCGAAGCGCGCGTCAATAACAACGTCGCCGCTGCGATTGATGAACCCGCGTTTGCCATCGATCGAGACATTTGCCAGACCTTCCGAGAAGTTGCCCGCCCGCTCGAAGCGACACGGTATCACAAGCTTCCCGCCTTTGTCGACATACCCGTAGGTATCCGATATGACAACAAACAAGAATACTTCCTTCAACTCCACCCACGCCAATCCTTCTGAAAAGTCTCCCACATCATCGTATGCAGGTTCGATGGCCGCCACGAGCGACGTATCGATGAATCCCCATTGGGACCACGTGAATGCGAGGAATCCGGGACGTCTGGCACGGGCCAACCCTTCGTGGAATGTCCCCAGGAGGTCAAACCCGTGAACGCTTTTGAACTCTCCTTGCGTCGTCAGGTATCCGGTATGGAGATCGATCGCTTCACCGCTTTGAAGCCATCTTCCCTTCTTGACGAGTGAATATCCATCGGAAAAGGAATGCCCTTCAATGTACTGAGGGCTGATAACCTCAGCGCCAGAGGCGTTGATGAAGCCATACATCTTGTCGACAACGATCGGAAGGAGTCGCTCCTGACCAATCGACTCCGTATATTCTGCTACGAAGAGCATACTGAGAATTGCCAACTGTATAGTTCTCATTGAAAGTCCTTTCCCCTGAACGTGAATGTCGGGCTGGAGAGCGTTCCGCTTGGGTGGTTGAATGAAGATTCACAAGTACCGCAAAACAAGATAGAGGATCGCGACGATACACGCGACGATGCCCGGGACCGCAACAATGCCTATCGTGCGTTGGCGCCGGAGTGCCGTTCTCTGGAGCCCCAGCGACTCCTCAACAGTTTCCCTCGACTGTTTTGCCAGTTCTTCCACCGTTCCGTGTTGCGCGGATAAGACTTTGATGATTTGCTGCTGCCCCTCATGAATCTTTTTGAGTGTGGTCAGAATCTCGTTGTCGATATTCCTTTTCATTGCTCTCCTTCGGTTGAACAAAGACACGAGTTTTCAGTGATCCATGCCAATCCTGCGAATGGTCGCGGGTTTTTGGGGTTCACTCGTCAGTCCCAAACGATCAGCCATTTGAAGGCGACGTACGCGGCATAGAATACGTATCCCAGCGGTCCGGGACGTACCGGAGCTGCCGTCGTGATAGTGATGGTCGAGAAATCAGCCAGGTGCTTGAGCTTGTTGATCCGTCCTGAAAGCAGGTCGATATCGCGATTAAGGCGTTCGAGTTCGCGCTCAACGGAGAGGGCGGATTCGACAGTCTGAGCCCGGTTCAGCAGTTCGAGGTATCGCAATCGTGTTTTCTGGGCGTTATCGAGACGCGTCGTCAAATCGAAATACTCTTCAGTGACGTCTGTTCCTTCGATGTTCTTGGAAACCACCTCGCCGTAACCGCTGAGGGAATTCAGGAACGAGGCAAAACGGGGCGTTGGGATCCTCACCGTGATTCTCTCCTTTTCTGTTCGGAGCATGTATCCTTCATTTGCTACAGTCAAATCCAGGATGCGCTTGAAAAGAGAATCGGGCGAATCCGTATTCATGTTTATTGTGGCGCTGTACTGGATGACCCGCTCGAGCGTTGAAGTTGTATTCTGTTCGCTGGCAGAACCACGCGTCTGTTCTCTCAGGACATCCTGTGAAGACGTTGAAGAATACCGGTCGGCTATGCGTTGCGTGGAACAACTTACACCCAGGAACAATGCAAGGATGACGAGTAGAAGTTTCATGCGACGTTTCCTTTTTCTCTTTGAGTTGAACCCGTTTCCCAATCCACTCCTCAACGGAATTTTGATTGATACGTTTCGTCGGATCCGTATTTCAACGATTACCCCTGGGGAGCAATGCCCCGGTCCGTCCCAGCAGGAACAGAGCCGATTTTTCAAACCGAGTGATCGAGCTTATTTGATTCAGGCGAACAGTGGCATACGGCATCCCCCAGCCCTTTCCGTTGACTCTTCCCCGCACCATAACTATGGCGGCACCCGAGCCGGGAATCTGCTTGATGCTGCCGGGGCCTTGCGCAATCCAGAATTCTCCGGATTGAACGTCTGATTGTCCGCCGCCTGTAATCGTCACGTTGGAGGTGAAATGCAGACACGGATCGAATATTCCGAACGTAACCGCGACACTCACCGTGTCCTTGAGTGTTTGTTCATTCGTGAGAACAAAACTGTACCCATAATACG
>DATDNS010000542.1:0-2703 GCA_036518155.1 Bacteroidota bacterium | reverse complement strand
GAAGCCGGGGGAGATCATCTGGATCGGCACGATGGAGCAAACGGACAGGCTCCTGAATTCACCTGGTAGGTTTTCCGAGAGTATCCGAGGACTGGACGCGATTGCGGCGGGCGAGGCGTTGATACGGAAGCAGATGGAATTCACGCCGGGAGTTGTCGGGGGCGACATCGATGTCGTGCTCATCACCCCCAACGGTGCCCGGTGGGTACGTAGAAAGCAGAATTGTTACTGAATGAATTTGCCGGGAAGGCACCCCGCAGTCAAAGTGGATGCCTCCAAAGGCCTGTATAATAGGATCCCACATAGAGATCGTTCCCATCGATTTCGATTTTGTTGAGACCAGTGGTCCTCAGTGCGGTCGAAGTCCACGTGATCCCCTCGTCGCGTGATACATAGACTTCTTCGTAGGTCGCAGCGATGATATCAGGGCCGTGGAATGCAAAATCGGTCGGGCTGGAGTATTGAAGAATCTGGGGATTCGATGTATGCCAGGTCGTCCCGTTGTCATACGAGAGATAAATTCCGCTTACGTAGGGGTAGGAGGAAGCGACAAGAGTTCCGCGGCCGTAAACGAGAACGGTAATTTGAACGCCGGGAATACCCAATTTTACGTCACTCCAGGTCGTTCCGAAGTCTGAGGAACGATAGAAGCCGTTGTAGCCACCCGCAAAGACATACTCGCCGCTGAGTGCGAGGCGGTTGATGGATGCATTCTGGATGGGAGGTGTCACATCCTTCCAACTCGAGCCGTTATCAAGAGAGAGAAACAGGTGGTCGTACGTCGAGACGTACAAATGACTG
This sequence comes from Bacteroidota bacterium, assembly GCA_036518155.1. Taxonomy (GTDB): domain Bacteria; phylum Bacteroidota; class Ignavibacteria; order UBA10030; family UBA10030; genus JADGQA01. The sequence goes on along the minus strand of DATDNS010000542.1, from coordinate 1,902 downwards.
TCGTCCCCTATGAGTCGCGTAATATTCGAGGATGGTCCGATGCCGGAGGTAGCGACCCAGCTTCTTCCGTTGTCCGATGAGCGGAATAATCCATTCCCGGTCCCCGCAAACAAGAAGTTACCGCTCGTGGCGAAACTCCCGCCATACCCGCTTGTGATGTTCGTTTTCTGCCAGGTCGAGCCCTGGTCGCTCGAAACAAGAATGCCTTGATTCTGTACCGAAACTACAAGATTTGTTCCGCTGAACGTGAAGCCAGCCACCTGGGCATTGGCAAGACCAGAGTTTGCGTCCGACCAGTGGCTCCCGTTGTCTGTGGAAACAAAAGCACCAGCGTCCGTGCCGGCGAGGATCTCATTGCCATTTGCGGCGATCGACAGGATAGTGGCATTGGTCGACACTGAACCGAGGGAATTCCAGGTCACTCCCTCATCGGATGACATCTCGATCGTTCCATTGCCGCCGGAAAAGACACGACCGCTGTCAACGGCGAGGCAACTGGAGTATGAAGAAGGGTTGTTCGATCGGTTCCAATGGGAACCGCTGTCGGTCGAACGAAATACTCCGGAACTGACGGAAGCCAGGATCGTTGACCCGACAATTGCGAGCGCGGAGACATAGCTGTTGGTCAACCCTGAATTTGCGATCGCCCAGGTGCTTCCTCCGTCGGTCGAGCGCAAGCATCCATACCCGCTTGTTCCTGCAAAAAGGTTGGTCCCGCTGACAGCGAGGACAGTCACAGGAATATACAACAATCCGGTCGGGTTCCAGGTGCCTCCATTCGAATCAGAATAAACATAGACACCGTTGCCCGTACCTGCAAAAACGCCAAGACTGGAAACCGAAATCGCGCTGGCGGAATAAAAAAGCGACCCAAGTTGTGACCAACTCCCCCCGTTGTTTGTTGAACGATAAACCCCGCTGGAGGAGATCGTAAAAATGGTGTCGCGATAAGCCACGAGACGGCTTGTCCAGGAGTACGAACGAAGGCCCGAGCTTGCAGCAGTCCAATTCGCACCGCTATTCGTCGAACGAAAGACTCCGGTATTGGTCCCGGCGAACATATTCGTTCCGGAGATGGCTGCTGAAAGAATCTGGCCTCCAGGCGGACCATTCACGTGCTGCCACGGAATGCTGGTGTCAAAAGGGCTGAACGTACCGGGTGAAACAGGCGGTGAGCTTTCACAACCGAAAAGACTTAGCGCAATGAGAACGATGGAGAATAGGCTAATGGATTTCATGGTACCCCCCTGCGGATGAAAAGCGGTGGTCCCCGAAGTTCCAAAGAATTGAAAAGCCGTCGGCACTGAGAAAGGGGACGATATAATCCTACTGACTTATCGAAACAGATGCAAGGTGAGCGGCGGCGGAATCACTCCCCAAAATGAAAATTCCCAGTCCTGCGAAATTGTTGATTCATCGCATTTCCTGCGGACAATCTTGGATGAGAGCGGAAAATTATCTATACATGGTTGCACGCACGCCATACAATACTCGCACAAAGAACGATGGAACCTCACGACGGCAGAGGCAGAAAAGTAAGAATCCGGCTCGACACGCAGGGACGAAAAGGAAAGACCGTTACCGTTGTTTCCGGATTGATGCACAACCCCGACACGATGGAAGATATCGCCCGGCTGCTCAAACAGCATTGCGGCGCAGGAGGGACTGTGAAGGAAAGGAATATTGAAATCCAGGGGGACCAGAGGAAGAAGGTAGGAGAGAAATTGAAGGAATTGAATTACGTTGTCGTGTGAAGCCTCGAGAGTGTTGGCCGCCAGTGTGGGTGACTCAACATAAAAAAGGAAACGTCATTGCGATCCCGACGAAAGTCGGGAGAAGCAATCGCCTGACAGGGTTCTTGCTCTGCTAAATTGCCAACAAAGGACCCCGAGGAAAGAAGCC
>DATDNS010000541.1:0-2362 GCA_036518155.1 Bacteroidota bacterium | reverse complement strand
ATGTATGTAGACGTTTTGAGGATCTTCTCTTCGGACCGGGGTTCGACTCCCCGCACCTCCACGTTAATTGGCCTTCGGCGAGAACCGAGGGCTTTTTCGTGTTGTGGACGATCTTTCTGAAATCATTGGCTGAAAGCGAATTCCTAAAGTGAAAATCCCTTTTGCAAAGATGTCCGGGGCCGGGAACGACTTCGTCGTGATCGACAACAGGTCCGGCAAGGTGAAGGATGGCAGCCGCCTTGCCAGGAGAATATGCGACAGAAAATGGGGGGTAGGGGCCGATGGCCTTATCCTCCTTGAGAACTCCGCCGAAGCGGAGTATCGGATGATGTACTACAACGCAGACGGCAGCTATGGCGGTATGTGCGGCAATGGCGGCCGATGCATTGCCCGGTTTGCCGTCGATAAAGGTCTGGCAGGCAGCGTTCATCGTTTTGAAGCCCTTGGTTACATCTACGATTCGATTGTGAAGCCGGATGTCGTCCTCCTGACGATGAAAGACCCGGTACGTATGAAGATGGGAATCGTGCTCCCGCTTGGGTCTTCAAAACTAAAGCTCCATTTTGTCGACACCGGATCCCCTCACGTCGTTATTCCGATTGCCCAACTTGTGAAGAGATACCGAACTCTCGAAGCCATACCGGTCACAACGATCGGGAGGAAGATTCGATATCACAAGTCGTTCTCTCCAGAAGGTACTAATGTAAACTTCATTGAACGGACAAAGGCAGGGTCAATTAGAATAAGAACTTACGAGCGCGGAGTTGAGGAAGAAACTCTGGCCTGCGGGACCGGATCAATTGCATCGGCATTGATTGCGTCCAGACTCTGGAAGGTGTCTTCGCCCGTGGAGGTCATACCGGCCAGCGGCGCGACATTGGAGGTTTCATTCCGGGTTAAGGGTTCGGAGTATTCGAACGTGGTTCTGCGGGGACAGGCCGTAACAACATTTACAGGCGAGTTCGATGTTGAAGGGTAAACGGGTGAAATTTATCGTCAATCCCGAAGCCGGGCGGGGCAAGTCGAGGAAAGTTGACTCCATACTGCATTCGTTGCTGAAACCGAGAGGAATCGATTACGAACTCGAGAAGACAACGGGAGAGCTTCAGGCTATCAGGATGGCGAAAGAGTCGGCAGGAAAGTTCGATGCCGTGGTTGCAGTGGGTGGCGATGGAACGTCGAACGAGGTGGCAAACGGCTTGATTGGGTCGAATACCGCCATGGGCGTGATCCCAACAGGCTCCGGGAATGATTTTGCCGTGATGTTGGGAATGAAAGACAACATTGAGCATTGTGTGGACCAGATTTTCGAAGGGCGAACGGAACGTATCGATACCGGGGCAGTTCGACTTGAAGATGGCGCACGACAGGTGACCACTCGAAAATTTGTTAACAGTATCGGTATAGGTTTCGACGCTGTCGTCGCTTATGAAAGCCGGCAAATCAAAAATCTCAAGGGAGTTCCTTTATATTTCGTGTCCGTATTGCGGTCGCTTCGGAAGCTTAAGCCGCATTTGTTCGAGATGCAAACGAATGGCAGGAGTGAGACTCAGGAGTATTACCTGGTTTGCGTAGGAAATGGCAACCGCGAAGGCGGCGGATTCTACGTAACGCCAAAGGCGAATCCAAGCGATGGTATGTTCGAAGTGTGCACAGTCAGGCAGGTTGGATTGTTAAGGGCACTGAGGATCCTGCCGACCATTTTGTCGGGAAGTCACGGCAGGTTCAAGGAAGTTGATTTCTTTAATGCGGACAAGTTGAGCGTCGGGTCGAAGAGACCGTTCGTCGTTCATTGTGATGGTGAAATCCTGGGAGTCAACAATTCGAAAGCCGAGGTTGAACTGCATCCGGGCTCGTTAGAAGTAATTGTTGGCCGCAATGGTCTCGCGGTGCCTTCTTTGCTATAATCAGTATTATGTAAAGTAATGGGTCCTTTACGTATCCTCTTCAGTCAAGAAACCTCTCGATTCCTTTTTCAAATGCACTTTCTGCCGCTTCACGATCAAGACTGATCAATCCACCGATATTGATCCTTCCGTCTCCTGACACCCTTCCTATGACACGCGCCGGTAGGCTGGCTTCCGCGCAGACCGTCAATATTTCAGCCACGTTGTCGGACATTGACGATACGAGAATCCGTGATTGATGCTCACCGAACAATTCGAAATCAATCCTGCCGCTTCCAAAACCCTCGCTTTCAATCTTCACCCCTAATGTGTTGTTTGTAGCGAACGTGCATTCACAAACAGCAACTCCAAGCCCGCCCTCTGACACGTCGTGAGCCGACACCAGGAGCCCACGCGCAACAAGTTCGAGGACCGTTGACTGGAGAAGTCGTTGGCGATGCGCCGCAGCTGGACCT
>DATDNS010000540.1:0-7088 GCA_036518155.1 Bacteroidota bacterium | reverse complement strand
TCAGGCATTGCACCGGATGGGGTCTGAACATGGGTGTGAATGCAAATGATATCGCGACAGATGCATTCACGACAATTCAGACCAACTACGACCGCCACGCCAAGGCCGGAATCCCCCGCTGGGATTTGCCCGGCACGACATCGGGCGGGTTGTGGATGGAAACCCATTCGTCCCGCTGCCTTGACAACAATTCCGTTCTTCACCCCGCGATCAATATCATCGAAGGAATTTATGGACGCGAGGGACCATTCGTTTCGGGACCGTCGGACAACGGAGGATATGGCAAAGATCTGATGACCAATGTGATCATCTTCGGTAAGAATGCACGTCACGTCGATCTCATCGGGACGTACCTTGCCGGACACGAACCCGGCAATTTCGGCTTTTTTCATCTGGCCGTGGAGCGGGGACTCTCAGGCTATCTCAACCCGCATGATGTGCCGTTGTACGAGTGGAAATTGGACGGTTCGGCTACCGTTGCCGCACTCGACGATTTTGCACGAACGCCGATCAGGACACTGTACCTTCGCAAGGCCGGTGAAGAACAATATCACATGGTGAACGAACCATATGATTACTCCGCGACTTCTGTTGTCGCGGGCCGGCCGCAGACAAATCCGGATGTCTTTGCGCTTTCACAAAATTTTCCCAATCCGTTCAACCCATCCACGACAATCCAGTATTATCTTCCGAAACCGGGTCACGCGACCATCGAACTATTCAACATCCTGGGCGAACGGCTGGAAACTCTCGTCGACGCTGCGATGGCCGCCGGAGATCACGTCGTTGTTTGGAATGGCCGTTCCCTGCCGTCCGGAACGTATTTCGTCCGGCTCTCTTACGACGGATTCAGCAAGGTCCGCAAAATGGCCCTCGTTCATTAATCGCCTACCCTTGATAATCGGGCACGATTCCGCTAGATTGTTTCGTTTCAATTTTGCGGTGCCAACACTCTTCCCCATCCGACGGGCTGTAAGCGACAACCGCGGAAGACTGAGGCCCAATCCACAACCAAGAGAGGCAACGACAATGAAGACCGACGTTCGTACGACACGAGGATTGTTTGTTCTCGCCGTGACACTTCTCCTTGTTTCCGGTCTCACGGCACAGGAGAAAGCCCGCTTCAAGAATATCCAGGAAGCAATGATGGCCGGCCAGCAGCTTTCCGGCAAATTCGGTCCGCGAAGTGTGAACTGGATTGACAACGGAGACCGGTACTCCTACATCGCCATCAACGATTCCACGAAGAGTCAGGAAATTCGCGGTTTCGATCCCAAGACTGGAAAGGACGAGCTGATCTTTGACGCAAACGGAATGAAGTTTCCCGACACCAACGCGGCGTTCAACTATGGATCGTTTACCTGGTCACACGATTCACGCCATATTCTTTTCCAGTCAAGATTCCGGAGGTTGTATCGACAATCTGCGATTTCGGACTACTTCGTTTACTCGCTGGCTGACAAAAGCCTGACGGTCGCTGCAAAGGATGCCCGCACGGCAGAACTCTCACCGGACGGTTCGATGATCGGGTATGAGAAGAACGGCAACATGTTTTTGTATGAGTTTGGATCAAAAAGCGAAACGCAGTTGACCAACGATGCTACACACGATATCTTCAACGGGCATTACGATTGGGTGTACGAGGAGGAATTTGGGAAAGGACAAGCGTGGAACTGGTCGCCAGACAGCAAATACATCGCATACTGGCAGTTTGATGAGAGCCCCGTCCCAGTCATCCAGATTTCCAACTATGAGGGGCTTCATAATGAATGGGAAAAAATCCCCATCCCGCAGGTCGGCGACCCGAACCCGAAAGTGAAGATCGGGGTCCTCGACGTTTCGACGCATAAGAACGTGTGGCTCGACCCGGGTGAACCTGGTGACTTCTATATTCCACGAATTTACTGGACCAGCGAGCCGAACATCATTGCCGTGATGACCCTCAATCGTGCGCAGAACGACATGAAGCTTTTCTTCTTCAACGTGAAAACCGGAGATCGCAAGCTTGTCCTTGAAGAAAAAAACAACACGTGGGTCGCAATCTTCAACTTCTACACCGGCGTTGAGGATATGGCATTCTTCCCGGAAAACATCCGCGAATTCTTCTGGGTCTCCGACCGGAGCGGTTTCTACCAGATTTATCGTTACGGATACGACGGCAAACTCATCAACAGGGTTACGAATGGCTCGTGGGACGTGATCAAAGTCCTGGGTATTCAACCTGAAAAGAAGACGGTTTACTACACATCCGCCGAGGCTTCGCCGCTGGAAGTGCAGCTCTATTCAATTCGCTTTGACGGCAAAAGAGAACAGAGACTCTCGAAGGCAGCAGGAAATCACGGGTTCAACCTGTCACCGAATTGCGGTTACTATATCGATACCTATTCGAACGTGAGCCAGCCAAGACAGGTCGAGCTCTGGAACACCGACGGCAACATGGTGAAAAAACTCGAGGAGAACGCCTCCGTCACGAAGTATATCTCCACGCACGCCTATGCTCCCCGCGAATTATTCAGTTTCACGACATCGGACGGCGTCAAACTCGACGGATCGATGATCAAGCCGGTTCCGTTCGACGCGTCGAACAAATATCCCGTCATCCTGGCGATTTACGGCGGACCCGAATCCCATTCCGTGTACAATTCGTTTGAAACGTCAACGTTCGACCAATGGCTTGCCCAGCAAGGTTACATTATTGTCGACGTAAACAACCGCGGGACGGCTAACTATGGAAGTGCTTTTATGAAGGCTGGGTACAAGAATCTTGGGTACTGGGAAAGTCACGATTTTGTCGAGACGGCACACTATCTCGCGACGCTGCCATACGTCGCCGCCGACAAAATGGCGATCATGGGGACAAGCTACGGCGGATACAGTACGGTGTTCACGATGCTCGCGCATCCGGGAGTCTTCAACGTCGGAATCGCCAATTCGGCGGTCACAGACTGGCGTTTGTACGACGACATCTACACGGAGCGCTATATGGGATTGCTCCCCGAAAGTGATTCGTGCTACGTGAGAAGTTCAGCAATAACGTATGCAGACAGTCTGAAGGGAAAGCTCCTGCTCATCCACTCTCAGATGGACGATAACGTTCATCCGATCAACACCATGCAGCTTCTCACGGCGCTCGCCAACGCGGGAAAGGATGTTGACCTGCGCATGTTTCCTCCCGGAGGGCACGGAGCCGTATACAGCCGCGAAACTTACTTCCTGCTGCTCAGGATCTACAACGAGTACCTCAACGCAAATCTCAAAGGTGACTACAGCGGTTCGAATTTGAACGAGTGAATCGGTACACGGTGATCGTTACTTCGCAGAGGGTGACCACGTTCAGGTAACGGTCATTCTTTTGCGTTACGGGCGGGAATCAATCATCCGGAAGGGTACGCTTTGCTGCTGAACGAATTTCCCGAACAACGTTTCGCGCGTCGTTTCCGACTCCTCCAAGCAGGGCCGAAGCGAGAGCGGTCTGAAAGTGGAGTCCGACAAAATAGAGCCCCGGCACCTGAGACACCACTCCGCGCTCGTGCACAGGGTAGCCGTTCTCACCGAAGATCGGAAGCTTGATCCAGCTGAAATCCGGCCGATAGCCCGTTGACCAAACAATGCCCGACACTTCGAGAATACGGCCATCCTCGAGGCGGGGGAAACCGTCTTTGACATCCTTCACTCGCGGAACCCTCCTGATTCCCTCTTTTACGACCTCTTTCGGATTCAATCGGATGAGGGGTGTTCCCTGGTGAAGAGACTTAGCTCTCACCTTCCGTCCAATCGGTGTACTCACACTCAGCACTCGCGTAAGGAACAGCCAGTACGGCTGGCCGCCGAGGACTTTTCCAAACGTCTCGGCCGGGATCCGGCCCACATCTCTTCCTGCAAGCCATACAGTGCGGCCCGCATGGGCAAGTTCGATGGAGATTTCCGCACCGGAATTTCCCGCCCCCACGACAAGAATCGTTCCTTGCGGGAGTTGACCCGGATTCTTGTAGTCATCGGAATGCAATTGGACGATCGAAGGATCAAGTTGCCTGGCACAGGAAGGAATGACCGGATTTTGATAGGCGCCGGTTGCTATAATGACGTTCGCAGCAGAAAACCGCTCCGTGTCGGCGCTGACAACGTATGAGCCATTTGTCTTCGCCAGCGAGTTAACCTTGATATGTTGCCGCACCGGCAAATCAAATTGCTCAACATACTGTCCGAGATAATCGGCAACCTCGTCTTTCGTCGGAAAGTAGAAATCAGATCGTTGAAACGGCGCACCAGGCAAGCCGTCGAACTTTGCCGGTGTAAACAGGCGCAGCGAGTCCCATCGTCTGCGCCACGAGTCACCCGTGCGGGCCGCGGCATCGAGGACGAGAAAATCCGATCCTGCTTTTTTCAGATAGTATGCAGCAGCCAGTCCAGCCTGACCGCCGCCGATAACCAAGGTATGCAACCCCGTACTTTGAGACATCCATCCCTCCTGTATGCTTTCCGAACAGACAAAAACTTCCATTCGTTCCCGCGTGAAAGACCGTGGGTCTCACCCCGCAACCTGAATTCATTCGTGGGCATGACGTTCACTGTCTTGGCAGACCCGCTGCAAGTTCCATTCTTGCTAACGAACTCCATTTTGAATAACTTGAATTCGCGTTCGCAGCACTCCCGGATAATGGGCCATCGTTCGTCCGATGTCGTGTGTTCTGTGAAAACCCGATTCTCCTCATTCGCAACTTTTAAGCGATTGCAAAAGACATGAAAACCACAATAGTCATTTTCGGGGCATCCGGCGATCTGGCTTCACGCAAACTCATCCCTGCTCTCTATTCGAATTTTCGCAAGGGACGGCTCCCGGAGGACACTTCGATTGTCGGCTTCTCCCGCCGCCCGTTTTCCGACGACGCCTTCCGCGAGAAAATGAAGGAGGGATTGTTGCAGTTTCTTCCGTCTGAATTCAATGAACAAGAATGGGGTTCGTTTGCCCGCATGTTGTCTTATCACCAGGGTGACATTGACCGGCTGGAAGATTTTCGCACACTGTCGCAAAAGATCGGATCGGCCGAAGGACTCCCGGGCAACTATCTCTTCCACCTCGCGGTGGCCCCCGCATTTTACATCAACGTTGTACAGATGCTGCACGAGGCGAAGCTGCTCACGCGGACCGGCCGGGCAGCGTACCGACGCGTCATCATCGAGAAACCGTTCGGCCACGACTTGCCTTCGGCCCTCGAACTCAACAGCCAACTCCTCGCCATTGTCAACGAAGATCAGATCTACCGGATCGACCACTATCTGGGGAAAGAAACGGTCCAGAATCTTCTCGTGTTCCGCTTCGGCAACGCCATCTTCGAACCCATCTGGAACCGGCGGTATATCGAGCACGTTCAAATCACGGTGGCTGAAACGGTCGGTGTCGAGCATCGGGCAAGCTATTATGACAAGGCGGGCGTCTTGCGGGACATGTTCCAGAATCACCTCCTCCAGCTTCTTACCCTCGTGGCTATGGAACCGCCGGCGGTCGTCGAAGCCAACAGCCTGAGAGATGAAAAGGTGAAGGTGTTGCGTGCAATCAGGGAGCTTGCGCCCGAAAAAAGCTCGCGCTTTACGGTGAGGGGCCAGTATGAAGGGTATCGCAACGAGCCTGGTGTCGATCCCCAATCCACGACGGAGACGTACGCGGCTATCGAACTCTTTGTGGACAACTGGCGCTGGCAGGGGGTGCCGTTCTATCTCCGCTCGGGAAAAATGCTCTCAGAGAAAGTTTCGCAAATCGCGATCCGCTTTGGACGTCCCCCGTATCAGATGTTCGACGTCCTCTCCGGTGCCACCCAGCTGTCGACCAACCATCTGAGTATCTGTATTCAGCCCGACGAGGGTTTCCATCTGAGTTTTATGGCGAAAGTGCCCGACGGCGGAATGTCCATGCGGCCTGCGGACATGGATTTTCACTTTCGCGATTCATTCCGGGACCAGCCTATTCCCGATTCATACGAAAGGTTGCTCCTCGATGCATTGAACGGCGACCCCTCATTGTTCACCCGGAGTGACGAGATTGAACAAGCCTGGAAGTTTATCGATTCCGTCCGGGCGGGATGGGAAGGGGAACACGCTGCCCCGCTTGAGCAGTACGTCCGCCGCTCCTGGGGGCCGCCATCGGCAGACAAGCTGCTCTGGGCAAACGGCCGGTGGTGGAGACAGGATTGCATTGGTCGCAGCGAAAAAGGTCGTGAGCACGTGGACTAACATTGCCGGTCCGTCTCACAATCCATATCGGAACATCGGGTGAAGAAACAGCAAGAGCGGCGGCCGGACACGTGGTGCAAACCCTTTCACGTGCAGTGGCTCAGCGAGGGAAAGCTTCTCTCGTTCTTGCGGGCGGAGAAACACCACGTCGTGTGTATCAACTTCTCGCTTTGCCGCCTTTGAGCAACATGCTGGCGTGGGATCGCTGCCACTTCTACTTTGGAGATGAGCGAATGGTTCCTCCCGACCATCCCGACAGCAATTTCGGGATGGCGCGCGGCGAGTTGTTCGGGCATCTGAGGATTCCCGAGGAAAACGTTCACCGGATTCGCGGTGAGCAACCTCCCGAACAGGCTGCACGGGAATACGCAGATGACCTGCTTGCGTTGTTTAGTGGGAGTCTTCCCCGGTTCGATTGTGTAATGCTTGGCGTCGGAGAAGACGGGCATACGGCTTCTCTCTTCCCTGGTACTGATGTCTTAAAGGAGAAAAGAAAGAACGTATCGGCCTTGTTCGTTCCACGGCTGAATACATGGCGGGTGACGCTGACGTTTCCGGTTATCAACAATGCCCGGGAAATTCTCTTCCTTGCCGGAGGCGCAAGAAAAGCCTCGATCGTCCGCAAGGTGATCGAATCGGCTGCCCCATCGTCAGAAATTCCGGCTACGATGGTGCGTCCGCACGATGGCGATTTGCAGTGGTTTCTCGACGCAGAGGCGGCCTCACACATCCGATGACCTTTGACCCGTGCCTTCATCCGACGAGACTACAAGATGTCTGACGTGTAGTTCCAAATGAAAGACTGTGGAGGATGAGTTGCACGGGCACCAATCCCGCTCTTTCTATTCTTCGCAATCATT
>DATDNS010000539.1:0-3014 GCA_036518155.1 Bacteroidota bacterium | reverse complement strand
GACTACCACGGCAGTGTTCCTGAGGTCTTCAGCCAGCTGGACAGGCTCATCGCCCGCTTCTCGAACGCCGGCAATTGATCCCTTTCCATCGGAGACAAGGAGATATCCGCTCGTTGTTCTTCCGTATCCCCGGCTCACGACTGCGGGATTTTTCCTCCGTGCCTTCAATTTTTGTACGACCACCCCGACAAACGGCGTTTTGCCTGTTCCGCCGGCAGAAATATTTCCGACCGAGATTACGGGAACGTCGAGTTTCGTCGTGTGCAAAAGACCAATGTCAAAGAGCCAGTTTCTTACGAGCGTGCCCAACCAAAAGAGGAACGAAAACGGCAGCAATGCAAGGCGAAGCGATTTCACGTCTTATGCCATTTCAACAATGCGTTGGGCGACCATTCGTGATGCACCGTGTGCGCCCAGCATGCCCCGGATTTTCGAGAGCTCCACTTTCATCTGTGCCAGCCGATCCGGATCCTTGAGAAGTTTCAATGCTTCGCGCAACAGATTGTTCGCGGTCGCACGGTGCTGGATGAATTCCGGCACGATCTCCTTCTCAGCAACAATGTTGACCAATCCGATGTTTTTCACACGGACCATCATGCGGCCTACAAGATAGGTCAGCCACGATGTTCTGTAAACAACGAACATTGGCGTCGAAAAACACGCGGTCTCGAGCGTCGCAGTCCCGGATGTCACAAAGGCAAAATGTGCGTGCTGCATCAGTTCGTACGTTCCGCCCTTCACAAGATGGGCTCCCTCGACCTTGAAAAAGGTCTTGAAATATTTTTCCTCGAGCGTCGGGGCGACACCGACGGCGATCTCCATATTCAGTTCCGCGGCGACCCCTTTCGCCGCCCTTACCATGACGGGGAAGATATTCTCAATTTCCTGCAGTCTGCTCCCGGGAAACAGGGCGATGATGTTCTTCCCGCCGTCAATGCCGAACCGTTTGCAGAAATTCGTCCGGTCAAGCTGTGCGGTAAGCACTTCCATCAGCGGATGACCGACAAATTCCGCGTCGATGCCTTCGTGCTCGTAGAAGGGGACTTCGAACGGAAAAATCACAAGCATTTTGTCGACGAGGCCGCGCATCTTCTTGACACGCGATTTGTTCCACGCCCACACCTGTGGGCTAATGTAATAGACGATTTTGACGCCATAGCGTTTCGCGATGGCCGCGAATCTCAGATTAAATCCGGGATAATCGATCAGCACCAGGACATCAGGTTTTTTGAATTTTACGATCTGCTCCAGCGTACGTTCCATCGTTCTGATGAGCGGAAGGTGTTTGAGGACTTCCACAAACCCCATGAAGCCAAGCTCGCGGATATGATACACGAGCGTCATTCCTTCACGCTTCATCTTGTCGCCGCCGACGCCGTAAATGTCCATGGTTTCGTCGATCCGCTTGAGTTCACGCACCACGCCCGACCCGTGCAAATCGCCGGAAGCTTCACCCGCAATAATCATGACGCGCTTCACCATCGTTCAACCCCTGACCCAAAAAGCAATGAGCACGGCAAGCACCAGGACAATTGCCTGAAGCGTTCGCTTTTCGGAGCGGAGGGCACCCGTCCAATCCGGACGCTGGGTCGCCTGGGCCTCATGCCGGAATGACGAAAGTCTCGGAAGAAACCGGGGGACTTCATTTCTGAACTTGTCATACGTCGCACCAAATGTGGTCAGAAGGAATTCCTCCTCGAGCGCCACGATTTCCGAATACTGAAAGACAAAATAGGCCAGCGCGATCAACACCAGCCACGGGAACAACGCGTTGGACATCACGCCAACGCCGGTATAAAGCAGAATATTGCCGAGATACAGCGGATTCCGCACGTGGGCAAATGGCCCCGCAACGATCACCTCCGGTGCCCCAACGCCTCCCGTCACGCGGGTCAGACTTCCCGCATACGCCACTCCCCAAAACCGCAGGAACTCGCCGCAACCCGCCAGGATCCCCCCCGCCAGCATCGTCCATCCAACAGGCCGTGCGAAGAAGAGCATTGCTATGAGGAACGGGATTGGCGTGTACCCCCTGTACTGGAAAAGCTTTTGGCGAAACGTATGCACGTTCACGGTACTTCTTTCCGGTTCTGTCAGCCCTGCATGAACACGTCGCGCCGGGCCATTTCAGCTTCGCGCCGTTTCTTGATTCTCTTCTTCGTGAGCAGCGATGCCAAACGTTCCCGGACGTCGCGGAAGGTGGAGAATTCAAAATACGAGATGTTTTCCTGCTGGCAGTACTTGATGAGCCCCTTTTTTGCAAACACAATGTCTGCGTGGCGAACTGGGCAACGGTCCGATATTCCATCCCCGACATAGACGATAATATCGTCTCCACCGGAAAGGGCCAGCATATGGTTCCGTTTGCAGTTTCCGCAGAACTCACACTCCGAATCGGTGTACGGGAACTCAATTCCCAACGTTGTCGCGCTTTCCGCATGCCTGAATTCGAGATGATTCGCAAACGACGGACAGTCCGCGAGGCCGTTCCGGGCGAGGATTCGCCTCACGTAAAAGTCCAGACCGTCGCTCAGAATCGTGACGGGAATATTATTCGAGAGACAAAAATCCCTGAACTCACGAAAGTGCCCGTCGATTTCGAATTGGTCAACGAATGCTGCGAGGGTTTCGGGGGTGACATCCTGCACTGCCTCCGCTTCCGCCAGGAGACACTCCCGGGCAGTGCATTCGCCGTTCAGATACTGCCGGCTCATTTCATCCGCACGTTGGCCGGCAAAATGCGAAAACAATTCCTTCCCGACGTCTTCCTTGGCCACCGTTCCGTCAAAATCGCAATACACTCTCAGCTTCATCACGATTTTTCCACTTTCTCACCGAATCTCACCGAAACGAGCTTCGAGACCCCCTCTTCTTCCATCGTCACGCCGTAGAGTGCATTGGCAGATTCCATCGTGCGTTTGTTGTGCGTCACCACGACAAACTGCGTATTGTCCGAAAACGCCGCGAGGATTCTCGTGAACCGGTCGATGTTGGTGTCGTCCAGCGGCGCATCG
>DATDNS010000538.1:0-5505 GCA_036518155.1 Bacteroidota bacterium | reverse complement strand
ATCATACTCAATGCAATGTAGAATGGAAAGATCCGGGAAACAAGTTCGGCCCATATTGGAGTTCAAGCCACGTCTTCGTGTCGCGGGCTGATGATCGTTCACGATTCGATGCAACCGTTCCAACGGTTTTCTTCGCTGTGCGCGTTTCTGTTCTTCAAATTGACAGGCAGTCAAATTTGGTTTATATTCGATTTGTATGCCACCCGATAAAGACCTCCAGTCTGTACAAGAAGCCCGTGATCTTGTTGCCAGGGCAAAGGAAGCCCAGCTCGCCTTCCGCTCATTTTCCCAGGAAAAGGTCGATGCCGTCGTCAAGGCGATGGTCGATGCCGGATATGCCGCTGCGGAAAAACTCGGGAAAATGGCGAACGAAGAGACCGGTTTTGGCAAAGCTGCCGACAAGAAAAAGAAGAATGAATTTGCCACGAAGCGGGTTTGGGATTCCATCAAAGACCTAAAGACGGTCGGCGTCATCAACGAGGACAAAGAAAAAAGGATCATCGAAATTGCCGAACCGATGGGTGTGGTTGCGGCTCTGGTCCCATCGACGAATCCTACTTCGACTCTGATGTTCAAGGCGATTATTTCGGTGAAGGGGCGAAACGCCATCGTTGCAAGTCCCCATCCCAAAGCCGTCAACTGTACCCTGGAAGCCACGGCGATCATTGCAAAAGCCGCCGAAAGTGCCGGAGCGCCGCCGGGACTCATCAATTGCATGTCGATTCCGACAACCGAGGGAACGAATGAATTGATGAGGCATAAGCAGACGGCGGTGATCCTAGCAACGGGATCGACGCCGATGGTAAGGGCCGCCTATAGCGCCGGCAAACCGGCGTACGGCGTAGGACCCGGAAATGTGCCGTCGTTCATCGAGCGGACGGCGAACGTCAAGAAGGCAGTTGCGGATATCGTTTCCGGAAAAATGTTCGATTGGGGTGTTCTTTGCTCCACGGAATCTGCTGCAATTCTCGATGCACCCATCAAGAAGCTGGCCGTGGAAGAATTCAAAAAGCGGGAAGCTTATTTTGTTTCTCCTGAAGAGAAAGACCGTTTAAGCCGGCTGATGTTCGACAATCGTGGAGTCATCAACCCAAATGTCGTCGGCAAATCTCCCGTCGCTATCGCTCAAATGGCCGGCTTCGATGTTCCGCACGATACAAGCATCCTTGTCGCAGAGTTGCCGGCCGTCGGCCGCGACTTCCCGCTGTCAAGGGAAAAGCTCTCGCCCGTGCTCGCCATGTTCACGGTCAATGGATGGTTGGAGGGGTGCGAACTTTGCATTCAAATGCTGCAGTTCGGCGGTATGGGGCATTCCATGGTTATCCATTCGACGGATTCGGAAGTCGTTCTGAAATTCGGTCTTGAAAAACCCGCCTTCAGAATCCTTGTGAACACCCAGGCTGCGTTAGGCGCGGTCGGATATACGAATGAGCTGTTGCCTTCGATGACGCTGGGACCCGGGACATTCGGCGGGTCGATCGTTTCAGAGAACGTGTCCGCGAAGCACCTTATCAACATCAAACGACTTGCTTTTGAAACGCGCCCCATCAATCCGCCCGAGCAGTTCATAGCGAAAGTGCCTGATGGTACTCGGTCAATTTCCAAAAAGCCTTTCGTTGTCACATTTCCGTCGGCTCCTTCAGGGAAATCGTGGATGGAGGAAATTGAAGAACGGATCCGTCTCAAGGCGGGAAATCCTGTAAGCGAGAGTCCTGCCGTTGCGAAGAGTGACAAAAACGCACAAGGTAGTACAGCCACGCCGCCTGTCGAAGCGCAGAAGCAGGGATCATCGAAACCGGCTCTTCAACCCGGGGAGCCGGAACAGAAGAAATCAGAATTGGGAACCGGAATTACTGCTGACGAGGTCGATCGAATCATCCGCGAATTCCAGAAGTAATGACGCTGCATCAGAGACCGCTGCAATTCTGTACGCATTCCAATCTCACCTCAAGTCGACCCCGTGCCATCCAGGCTTAAACGGTCATTCTATCTCCGCCCAACGCTCAAGATCGCCAGAGAGCTCCTCGGCAAGCGAATCGTGCGTAACTATCGGGGAAAACGATTGGTGGGGAGGATTGTCGAAGTCGAAGCATACCGTGGTTCCATTGACCCTGCCAGCCACGCCTACCACGGAAAGACACCGCGGAACCAAGTCATGTTTTGGGAGGGGGGCCACTTGTATGTCTACTTCACATACGGAATGCATTACTGCGCAAATGTCGTCACGAGAAAGGCGGGAATCGCCGAAGCAGTATTGATACGCGGCGTTGAGCCCATTGAAGGAATCGACGTGATGCAGAGATTCCGAGGGAGAAATGTATCCAGCGTGAATCTCACAAACGGACCTGCAAAGTTCTGCCAAGCCTTTGGAATCAAACGCAGCGAAAACGGTACGAGTCTGCTCGGCAACAACATCTACATTGTCGCTGGCGAGGATATTCCCAGGTCGGCCATCGGCGTTTCCACAAGGATTGGGATCGCGCGCGGAACGGAGAAGAAATGGCGGTTTTTTGTGAAAGGAAATGCGTGGGTGTCAAAATAGAAATGCCGGCAACGTACCTCCCCTGATACGCTGCCGGCAGAGGTCAGACGGGCGGAAGAAATGAAAAATCCAGTTCTCCACCGCATCGACCGCACACTCTTTGAAAGTAGAGATTCAAAGAACCACACTCAGGACATTGCACCCGCTCCATTGGGTTTCCGCACTTGCAGCATTTTCCTTCGGAGTCGAACCTCGTTCCTGCACACTGAGAGCAATGCACCGTCCTTGCCTTCTCTGGTTTTCCGTGAAAATCTGAATATGTGCTGAGAAAGTCTTTGACTTTCACGGTTCTGTTTTTCTCTCAGGTACTATATAATACTTCCACACAGTTGGGATCAGCCGCAGAAAATTCCACGACTTTTTCGGCCCAACAACTGAACCGTCGCCGGAATAGCAGGATCAATCTTCAAAGGGATGGTCTTTAGAAAACAAAAAAGGCAGGGCGAGCCTGCCTGTTGAATTCCAAAGTTGGGAATGATGCTAGTTCAGTTCGGCGTCCAGGAAACGACCGGTGTAGGAATTCGGATTGTTCGCGATTTCTTCGGGCCTTCCCTCCGCAATAATTTCTCCCCCCGCGTCACCGCCTTCAGGGCCCAGATCAATAATCCAATCCGCGGTCTTGATGACATCAAGGTTGTGCTCAATGACAATCACCGTATTCCCTTTGTCGACGAGTTTGTTCAGCACAGTAAGAAGCATCCGGATGTCCTCAAAATGGAGTCCGGTTGTCGGTTCATCCAAAATATAGAGGGTTTTGCCGGTTCCAATTTTCGACAATTCCGTTGAAAGCTTCACGCGCTGGGCTTCACCGCCCGAGAGTGTCGTCGCCTGCTGACCCAGGCGAATATATCCAAGACCGACATCATACAACGTCTGGAGTTTTCGCTGAAGACGGGGGAGTTCACTGAACAGGTCAAGGGCTTCTTCGACCGTCATTTCAAGAACATCGGATATCGACTTTCCCTTGTAATGTACTTCCAGCGTCTCGCGGTTGTATCGTTTTCCACCGCACACATCGCAAAGTACGTAGACATCGGGCAGGAAGTTCATTTCGATCTTCTTTACTCCATCTCCTTCACATCCTTCACAGCGCCCTCCCTTGACGTTGAAGCTGAACCGTCCTGCTTTGTATCCCCTGATCTTCGCCTCCGGTAATTCCGTGAACAGATCACGGACGATGGTGAACAATCCCGTATATGTTGCCGGATTCGACCGCGGTGTCCGCCCGATTGGTGACTGGTCGATGTCGATGACCTTGTCGATGTGCTGAATTCCCGAAACCGATTTGTGCGGATGAGCAACGAGGTTTGTTTTGTAGAATTTCCTCGACAAGACAGGAAAAAGCGTCTCGTTGATCAACGTCGACTTCCCGGAGCCGCTTACGCCCGTCACACACACGAATGTTCCCAACGGGATCGCACAGTCGATATTCTTCAAGTTATTCCCGGTGGCACCTTTAATCACGAGTTGATACCCGCTCCCTTTTCTCCGCTCGCGCGGGACTTCAATCGCATGGATTCCTTTGAGATACAGCGATGTGAGTGAATCTGACGCCGAACCGTTCTTCTTCTTTTTCAGATCCGCCGGCGTTCCCGTCGCGACGACGATTCCTCCGTGTTCCCCCGCCCGCGGCCCGAGATCGATCACGTAATCGGCGCTCTCGATCATCTCTTTGTCGTGTTCAACGACGATAACGCTGTTCCCGAGGTCCCTCAGCGCCATCAGGGAATGAATAAGCTTGATGTTGTCGCGCTGGTGCAGTCCAATGCTGGGCTCATCAAGGATGTACAATACCCCGACGAGCTGTGTTCCAATCTGCGTCGCAAGCCGAATTCGCTGGCCTTCTCCGCCAGAAAGGCTTCGTGCCGACCGGTCGAGTGTGAGGTATTCAAGTCCGACATTCAACATGAACTCGAGCCGTTGTTTGATCTCTTTCAGGATCGGCCGCGCAATCTCCAACTGCCTTGGCGTCAACGTCAACGATTCGAAGAATTCCCTGGCTTTGGCGATCGACAGGCCAACGATGTGATGGATGTTCCACTGCTTTTCGGTCACGCTGTCTTCGATGCGAACAGCGAGACTCTCCTTCTTTAGCCTCCCCCCCTTACACGTTTCACACACCGAAGTGGTCATAAAGGATTCAACCCATTCCCGGATCTGGTTGGAGGAGGTTTCATCATAGTACCGTTTCAACATGTGCACAATTCCGCCGAAGCGATGGTGATAGGTCGTAACGCGGCCGGAATCGTAGGTGTATTGAATCTCAAGTTTCTCGCCGCCGGATCCGTTCAGGAGAACTTCCAGGGCGGATTTGGAGAGTTTCCTGATTGGAGTGTCAAAATCAAATTTGTAACGTTTTGCGACCGCCTTGATTTGGCTGAACATCCACGTTTGGCGCGGTTTCCCGAGCGGAGCGATCCCTTCCTGATTGATGGTGAGGTTCTCATCAGGTATGATAAGCCGCATGTCGAACGCTTTCTTTTCCCCCAAGCCCTCGCACGTCGGGCAGGAACCGTAGGGCGTGTTGAACGAGAAGGAATTCGGTGCAGGCTCATCGTAACTGATTCCACAAACGAGGCACGAATATTTCTGGCTGAACAATTGATCCTGTTTGCCGTCGTTGATGATCAAGACCCCCTCACCGAATTTGAGAGCGGTCTCGACCGAATCGGCAATGCGGGTGCGGATTTCCTTCTTCACGATGATCCGGTCGACAACAATTTCTATATCGTGAACCTTATAGCGATCGGTTTTCATCCCTTTTACGATCTCCCGCACGTCACCGTCAATGCGGACCCTGACAAAGCCATCCTTCAATATCTGTTCGAACAATTCCCGGTAATGCCCCTTGCGACCGCGGACAATCGGGGCCAGGACGAGCAATTTTGAGCCGGGAGGATAGCGGAGAATCGTCTCGATGATCTGGTCGACTGATTGCCGCTGAACCTTTCTCCCGCAGTTGT
>DATDNS010000537.1:0-2190 GCA_036518155.1 Bacteroidota bacterium | reverse complement strand
TCCAAGGAGAAGGATGACGACGAAAAGGGCAATGCGGATTGGAAGGCATTCGAAGACGCAGTCGAAGCGAGCTGCAACAATATCGGCGTGGAAACGAAGCGCCTGGAGGAATTTACGCTGACCGGAGGAGTGACCGAGACTTCCGCGACGGGACTGCGGTTGAGCCTCGGCACGAGAGAAGGAATAGGTCTCGACGATACCTACTGGATCGAAGAGATGGAGGAGACGGAGAGCGGACAAATTATCAGGACGAAACGGGGATTTGTCAAGATACGTGCGGTTGCCGACAACAAGAGAAACGAATCGGCAACGTCGTACGCTCAAATCATTACCGGGACCGACTATTCCGCAGGCCTCAGTGCAACAGAATTGCCGTTGCCCGGGATGAACGCCTTGTTTTCCTTCGGCGCATTCCCGGCCCGGGTTTCCGCGTTCAATGCAGGGAACGCAAACCCGCCGCAATTCAATCTCGATAATGCCAAGTACAATTTCGGCGTCAATGTCAATGCAGAGAGCCGGATGGCGTATGGAGCGATGGCTGCCTTCCAGGCCAGCCTTGCACACGCGACGAAGATATCGGAATTATGGTTTCACCTCGGACTGAATGTGGGAGTGACGAAGGTCGACGGGATGTTCTACCTGCCGGCATCCGGCGGAGGGATCGATAGCGCGAATATCGGTGCGTCGTGGACGGGGTCGGTCAACGCAGGATTGTTGAAGAAGTTCTACTTTCGGAGGTACGGCTTCATCCTGCAGGCTGATGTCAAGTATACACTCCAGAGGATGTACGCCGGCGGAAAAGATCCCGGCGACGGCGCCGACATCACCTACAAGCTGACAAACGGTGCATTGGGATTCGACGCCCGTGCCGGTCTTGAAACATACCTCACCCCGACATTGTCCTTCGGACTGGCCGCCGAATTCAACTTCTTCGGGTCGTCGAACGCTTACACGGCGCTCGTGAGCGACAAGAGCAACAACGATATTACGAAAAAGACCGATATTGCAGGTCCGGACCTTACGTATGGCGGGTTGGGGTATTATGTTTGGATCAATTATTCGATTCCGTCGTTCTTTTGATTTCGGGACAACTTCATCAGTAAGGAGAACACTATGAGAAGACAGCTTGCACTGATTGCCGCATTCACGTGCGTGATGACGGGGACGCTGGCCGCGCAGGACAACCTGCCGGTTTCCCGTGAAGCCACGTTCATCGAGACCAACGGTCCTGATGAAGTGCTCATCCGGGCAAAAGGGATCGGCGGAGTCAAGGGTTTTTGGGGATTCAAAGAGGACGAGTCCCTGAAGAAGGCCGAGATGGACGCCCGAAAATCGGCGGTGTATTTTGTGCTCTATGGCGGCGCCGGACTGGACGGGCTTCTTCGCAGCGATGACGACAAGAGGAAATTTTCGACGGTTCAGAACGATTTCTTTGACGACGGGAATATCCAAAAGTTTATTTCGTGGGAGGCCTCGACGTTCGACAGCCGGGTCAAGATGGCCGGCGGGGAGAAACTGAAAATCGAAAAACAGATGCGTGTCAACAAAAAGGCTGTCTCCGACCAGTTGATCGCACGCCACATCATCGCGTCCGTCCAGGACATCACGGAGGAGATCGGCCTGCCGACATTGATGGCATTGCCGGACGTCAAGCCGGGACAGAACCCCCTCGATGAACTCAAAACGAATGCCGTGTCGAAACAGGGGGCTTCGGTGATTGAATCGTATCTGACGTCGAGAAAATACAGCGTTGTTGCTCCAGACCAGGCAGAACAGATTTATGAGCAGCAGAAAGCCCAGATGGCGCTCAAAGGTGCGGACGAAGACCTCTCCTATGCGATCGCTCTTTCCGTCGGGAGCGACATCTACGTCACCTACACCATCACCGTGGACACACGAAAGGTCGGGACGACGGACGTGCGCAAAGCGTCGGTCTCTGTCAGGGCCTATGAAACGACGACAGCACGACTCCTCGGCACGGAGACCGGCTACAGCGAAGAATCCGCGGCGCCGGCAACGGCGCTCGTCGAAGCCGCTGTGAACAACGCGCTCGACAATGTCATGAGCAGGATCAATTCGTACTGGCAGGACGACATCAAGGATGGTCAACAGTACAAGGTGGTCGTGAGTATTACCGGGACGTTCGATGAAGATGCGGGCAGGCGTTCGGCAAAATAGACCGCGACCGGC
>DATDNS010000536.1:0-4515 GCA_036518155.1 Bacteroidota bacterium | reverse complement strand
CTGACTGGGGGTCGCTAAATGCAGAGGACCACCTCGTGGAGAAATCACCATCGACCACATTTGTACCTTCCGTCCCCGCCTTTTCCACGGAAGAAACCGTCACGGTTTTTCTGAACGCGAGATTGACAGGCGGGATCGGCGTCGGTCCGAAACGCTGGGAGAAGGAATTATTGTCCTCGACACACTCGTCGATTGCATTGTCGGGATCGACATTTGCGACCACATTGAATGAGTCCACCGGCATCGTCCACTGATTTGTCGAGTGTGGCCCGCCATTCGCGCAAAGCAGCGCCATTCCCCCGGCGGGAATCGCATCGGAGTAATTGTCCGTCCACATGATTTGCTGACCGTTGACACTGAACAAAACCTTGAGAGGGCTGCCTTGTATGGTCGCCTTCGAACCCTGATTCTTGACAGTTGCAAGAAACATGACGTTGTCTCCGGCCTTCGGATACCGGGGTACCATTTTCACATTCAGTAAAAGCAAGTCGGGTTTTCGGGCGCCATCGAGCACCTGAAAAGCTCCGGATACCGGAAGGCTTGCTGATGATCCGCCGACCCGGACAGCGTATTGACCGGGGTGGACTTGATACGAACTCGAAGTCTCGTCATAATAATAAAGCTCGTCCGCGGTGAGCAGAAACTCGACGGTTTTTTTCTGTCCCGGTTCAAAGGAGATTCTGCTGAATCCTTTGAGCTGCTTTTGCGGCATCGGAACCGGTGCCGTCGTATCGCTCACATACAGCTGAACAACCTCTTCACCTGTCCGGGAACCGGTATTTGTCACGTCAACACTCACGTGGACAAGCTGTCCCGGATCGATGCTGTTCGGCGTCACTGTCATGTTACTGTAAGAAAACGTCGTGTAGCTCAGACCAAAGCCGAACGGGTACTGGGGTTCGAATCCCTTCGTATCGAACCAACGATACCCACGGCCATAGCCGGTATCGAGGTTGTCGTCGCGAAGCCAGGGGGGCAATTGATCGTCCGTCTTCGGATACGTAACCGGCAGTCTTCCGGCAGGATTGTAGTCGCCAAAAAGAACGTCTGCGACCGCTCTCCCGCTTTCCTGGCCGGGATAGAATGCATAGATCAGGCCTTTCATACTGGCGGCGCTGCGGTTGATACCGCAAATTCCGCCGCTGTACAGCACGACGACAAGATTGCTGTTTGCCGCTCCGAGCGCGTTGATAAGATCCTGCTGTTTGCCGGGTAATTGAATCGAGCCGCCGACGCGGTCAAATCCTTCTCCCTCCTGACTTCCATCAAGCCCTCCACAAAAGATCACCACATTGGCCTGCAACGCCGCCGAACGTGCGGACGCAAATCCGCTGGTGTCCGTGCTGTTGATATCACACCCCTTAGCATATACCACATTCGCAGCACCGATTTTGGATTCAATGCCTTGTTTTGGGCTGATGCTATAGAATGGAGTCACCCAGCTGCTCCCTGTCCCATCCGTTTGAGCGACCGCGGCATTCGGTCCGACAAGGGCGACTTTGCCAACTGCTGAAGCATTGAGCGGTAAAATCCCGTCAGAATTTTTCAGCAGCACGAGTGATTTTCTGCCGGCTTCAAGACATAGTTGTTGATGCGCGGCACTGTTGACATCAGCCGGGTCGCCTTGCGGCTGATAATCAAGCATCCCTGATAGAATCTTCGTCCTGAGAACCCTTCGAACAGCCTGGTCTATGACAGATTCTTGGACTGTCCCATTCGCCACGAGCGTAGGCAAGTTGTCCTGGTAGATCGTCGAGCCCATGCAAATGTCACAACCCGCCTGGACTGCCCTTCCGGTATCCCAGATCGATCCCCAATCGGAGACGACGTAGTACGGGAATCCCCACTGGGTCTTCAAAATCATCGTCAGCAAATTGAAATTTTCTGCACACTTCTGATTGTTGATGAGTGTATACGCATTCATCACCGACAGAGCACCCCCCTGCTGAACCGCCGTCCGAAACGCAAGGCCCGCATCATCGTGAAGCACCCGTTGACTGGCCGTAATGTTGTTTCCCATGCGGCCGTCTTCTCTGTGGTTCGCATTGTAATGCTTTACGGTTGCGATGGTCGGCGTCAATTGGATGCCTCTCACGACTGCCGCCGTTATCTGTCCGCAGAGGTAGGGGTCTTCTCCTCCCGACTCGGGGCTTCTGCCGTTCCGCGGGTCACGATCGATATCAAGACAGGGTCCGAGCGCCTGGTGCTTCCCTTTTGACCAGAACTCCTGTCCCATCGCGAATCCCACACGTTGTGCCAAATCGGTGTCCCACGTCGACGCCATGCCAATTCCCACAGGAAAACTTGTCGCCATGCCATCCCGCACTCCGTGTGGACCGTCCGACATGACAAATCCGGGAATCCCCAACCTGGTGTTCGTTGCAGTATTGAAGCCTCCCTCCTGGTGAAGTTGCAGGATTTTTTCGGCAAGAGTCATTTGACGGAGAATCGAAGTAATCCGATCTTCGACTGTCTGCGTCAATCCGAGATGAGCACAACAACAGATCATGATAAAGGATTTAGTGAGTGATGAGTTCATTGTCTTGTTCCGTAAGCTGTCGAAAATACCAGGGACTACTTCACGAGGAGCAACTTGCGCACGAGCTGATCGCTGCCAAACGTGAGACGCGCGACATAAAGTCCGGTTGGCAACGCGTGTGCATCAAACACACATCGGTACGAGCATCCAGGTTCCGCCGGCCCGTCAAATAATGTTGCGAGTTCCTTGCCAAGCACGTCGAACACCTTGACGGATGCGTTGCCGGGGTTCGGAACGGTGAATTCGATCAGGGTCGACGGATTGAACGGATTCGGATAGTTTTGACCAAGTGCAAGCGTGTGTGGCCGAAGTTCCTTGCCCGCAACTCCGGTCGTCACGTTGACGAGGGAAAAGCTGTTGACATTGAAACCGCCGAAGAAAAACGTGCAGCTCAGCTTGTGCGTTCCTGAAGTCATCGGAAGAATGCCACAATCGATTGTCTGCCACGATTGCCAGCCCCCTGTCGAGGGAACATCGACATAGGAGTTGACGATATTGCCGTCGACCCGGAACAACAGCTTCCCTCCAGCCGCATTCGCAGCAACACGGGTTTTGAGCGCGTAATCCCCGGTTTCAGCTACATTCACCGTATAGGACAAGAATTCACCGGATTGAATCCATCCGACATCGTACCCGTTTGAGCTTGCGTCCGAACACGGTTCGATGTCGACGCCATCGTTTCGATACGACCCGCCCGAATTCCACGTGCCGCTATTGCCGTTGTTCTGGTAATCGACGTCACTGTACGCGTACTGGATGTTGCCCAAATCGTAATCCGGCGCATAAATCACGCCGGGAACGGTGTGAGTTGTATATGGGATCGTCGCCGTCGTTCTCGTTTGACGAAACAATGCGTCGATGACGTCGGGACGGTAGACGCATTTGTCCAGGTCAAAATTGTTGGCCAGCTTCGTCAAAGCGTCAATAGCATAATCGACGCTCGGTTGAGGAGCCTGGCCGTTCCAGTATTTCAAGAGATTGTCGTATTCGGCATTCTTCACCACGGAAAGAGGCCCGGCGATTGTTTCAACTTTTTTGATTGTCCACCACGACCAGCCGATGTTGTTGGCCTCCATGAGTCTGACGCAATCGGTAAACCACACATTGGAATTCTCACCCGATTCCCCCAGCCACAAGGGCCTGTTGGCGTTGGTTCTCATATCGAGCAGATACTGGATCGAACCGGGGTCATTTGAATTCCAATATTTATGGAAACTATACGCCATGTTCGCATCCCACGCGGGAGTCAGTCCTCCAAAATCCGTCGCATACCAGTTCCCTTCGGCAAAAATGAGATGGTTTGCATCAACCTGTCGAATCGCAGAGGTTATATTGATGAAGAGTGTCCGGAGCGCGGGACTGCCCGAGCCGAGATCAAAGGCGGTCTCGTTCAACAGGTCATAGCCGCCGATCCATTCTTTCGTCGCGTAGCGCTGTGCCAGGGTCTTCCACAGATCGATCGTCCACTGCTGGTATTCTGCGCTTTCCCACAACGACGGATATCCTGCGTAGTCACTAATGTTGTCTTTGTTCTGTCCACCCGGGGCGCAATGGAGGTCGAGGATAAGATAGAGCTGGTTTGCGGCACACCAGGACAGCAGGCTATCGACCATCGCGAACCCATCTTCAAGGTACACCCCGTGTTGGTCCGAAAGGAGTGCGTAATGCAAAGGGAGCCGGATGGAATTAAACCCCCAGGAACCAATACGGTCGACGTCTTTCTTTTGAATGAACTTCGACCGATAGAGTTGAAAGAACGCTTCGGCGTTACCGTCGCCGATGAGCGTGGCAATCTTGTTCCGGATGGCGGTGGGTGAGTTGGCAAAAGCTGCCGTCTGGAGCATGTAGCCTTCTGGCACAAGCCACCCCCCGAGCCCGATTCCACGCAAAAGAATTTCCTGACCGTTCCCTTTAACGATTTTAGTCCCGGAAGCGTGGAGATAGCCTTGCGCGGAAAGAAGTGAAGGAACAAGCAG
>DATDNS010000535.1:0-3517 GCA_036518155.1 Bacteroidota bacterium | reverse complement strand
ACCAGTTGATTGCCTTGACGTACGATTTGCTGTAGTAGAGCGTGTACACCTGTTCAAGCCAATCGGCCTGAAGTTCTTCATCCCAATGACGATGCCAAGCGTATGGCTCCGACGGCTTTCCCACGATCGATCCACTTGGATTCGCAGCAAACAGGTCCGAACTTGCACCGATTTCAGTGATATAAATCGGTTTGCCGAATACTGCGAGACGTTCAAGCATCCGGGCAATATCCGACAAATCACGCTGCGGAAAGTAGATTTGAATACCCAGCACGTCGAAATCGACACCTGCTTCGATCAGTTCCTGAACAAATCTTCTTGGCGAACGCAGTGGACGCGTTCCCGGCATACCCGCCATCTTCCCCTCCGCGACGTACTCCGCCCACGGAGCGCAGTGGTTAAGAATGCGAATAACATTGGGGTTCGCATCTTTCACAGTGTCGCACGCCAGTCTTGTGATTTCGACTGTCTGTTCGGGTGTATGATTGTGGATGTTTGCCCGGTCGTGATATTCATTCATCACTTCCCATTGGAGAACCTTGTCCCCGTAGTGTGAGACGAGATCACGAGCGTGATGGTCAACGTAGACCTTGAGCTGATCAAAGTTCTTTTGTTTCAGCCAATCGGGTGTCACCGAGGGGTGGAACCAGAACAGCGGTCGCCCCTGGATCGTAATGTCATTCTCCCGCAGCCAGGCAACGATATCGTCTTTGATTCCCCAATTGTAGCGCCGTTCCGTCGGTTCGAACAGCTCATACCAACTGTCCCAGACATAATGCGTCACGGTCGCAAAGCGCATGAGATCGGTAAACCGTTTTGCGAATTCCTCTGATTTGGCCCAGACGAATTGCCGGCTTTCGCACCCAAAATACGCCTGACGTTTCTTGAACCTTGCAATTTCACTTTTTGCGTTTTCTCGTTCGATGGTTTCGCCCGCGATCAGCGAATAATAAAGGGCTCGGTCCGCGCGTGCCGCACATCGTTCATCGTTTGCTGATTGCTTTGACGCATCTTCCAGAAATTCCTCCGAAAGATCAACAAGATGTCTCACTTCCGGCGAAAACTCTGTACCTGTCCTGCGATAGTTTTTCAACACATCGTTATTCCGCGCGACGCGGCTGGAGGCAAATTCGTAATTCAGATTCAGAGCTTCGTTCCCAGGGTGATCCCCCAGTGAATAGAACTTCCCCCGATTATTTGCCGAAAGCCAGGTGTAGCCGAACCCTTCGACGAACCACCGCGCGTTGATGCTGAATTTCTTGTCCGGCATTTCTTCCGGCACGATAATTCCTTCCCTCGTCACCGATAGAGGAGACTTGAATGGATCTTCCGACTCGTCAGCGGCATACGCCCATGTCAGAGGAGGCATTTGGGGATGTGGAAACGGCCGGAAAACCAGTTCTCTTTTGGTTGAATGCAACGACACCGGGAAGGATGACAAAAGCGGTGTCGCCGAAATGGCCGTCGCCCCAAGCATGCTGTTCTTGATGAAATCACGGCGCGAATAGTTTTTCATTCTGTGGTCTTAATCAATATGATCGGTTTGCTGCTGTCACCGCGGGCTTTATATTGACTTGTCAGGATTCCGCCACCGTTCCTGCAAATGCTGGAGCCGGTCAAACACTGCACGCTTCTCTCCCTTGGGAGAGCGGAGAAAACCACCATTCGGAATCCACGAATGGGGATCCACGAAATCATACCAGTTTACTGCCTCGATATAGGGCTTACTGTATGCAAGCGTGTAGAGTCCTTCCATCCAGTCTGCCTGAAGTTCTTCATCCCACGGCCGATGCCAGGCATATGGCTCGGAAGGAAACGGAAGTCGGCCTGATTCGACTGAATCCTTGGTAGGACCCGACGATGTTCCGACTTCTGTCAGCTGGATCGTCTTGCCGATTGCGCTGAACTTCTCCACAAGAAGTATGATATCGGCAAGATCCCGGTACGGGAAATACATCTGGATTCCGGTGATGTCAAAATCCACCCCGGCCTCGGCAAGTTGCTTCACGAACTGGAATGGCGTGCGCTGCGGATAAAATGCGTCCAGCTCCGTCATTTTCTGTAATTGCACATACTCTGCGAACGGGGCGCAATTATTGATGAGACGTTTCACCTTTGGGTTCGTGTCCCGCGCAACGTCGCACGCAAGTCGGGTCACTTCAATAATCTGGTCTGGATTCAATCGACACTCATTTGCCCAGTCGTGGAATTCATTGACAACTTCCCACGCATACATACCGTCTCCATAGTGTCCTACAACCTCACGGACGTGGCGCTCAACGTACTTTCGTACTTCATCGTATGATTTCATTCGGAGCCAATCCGGCGTTGTGGTTTTGTACGACCACCAGAGCGGTCTCCCCTCGACCGTGATGTTCCGTTTTCTTAGCTGTTTGAACAAGGCATCCCGAAGGTCGAATTGCTTCTTCCCTTCCTCCTGCTCAAAATCTTCAAAGACGCCACTCACGAGGTAATGCGTAATCGTCGCGTAATCGAACAGTTCAGTGAATCGCGAGAGGAACAGTTCAGTGTCCATCTGAAAATATCCTCTTGCATCGCACCCAACGAAGAAATCCGACCGGGTCCCCCTTCGTCGAATATCAAACGCCGCTTTTTCGAGTTCGAGCTTTTCGCTGGTCCAGAGGGCGTGGTACAGAGCTCGTTGTGCAAGCACCCCGCAACGTTCCCACTCGGCTTGAGCCTTCTTTGCATCGTCAAGATAGCCCTCTGACGCATTGAGGAATGCCTGAAGATCACGTGAAGCCTTAAACCCCGTTTTTGAATGCAGCTCCATACGTTTGCGATTCCTCGCGACGCGACTCGCGGCAAGTTCGAAGTTCAGATTGAGAACTTGCGATGTGCCCGTTTTCGGAAGTGTGTAGAACTCACCGGCGTTATCTGCCGTTATATAGAGATAACCGAACCCTTCGACATTCCAGCGAACGTTAATGCCGAATTTCGCCCTTTTTCCCGAGTCTGATATCCTCACTCCTTCGTTGTCGACTCGAATGTTGGAATGGAATGCGTCCCAGTCCGGATCGGATGCGTATGCCCAGTCGAGAAGGTGTGGTCCGCGACCTGACTGAATGAGAAATGGTTTGAAGATGAGTTCTCCGCTTGCCATTCTGCCATTCCTTATGGGTGTAGTCATAGTGGTTGGATCTGAATTGAACAACGACGTTCCGAGCACTGTACCGAATCCTGCAAGCGTGGAAGTCTGAAGAAATGCGCGCCGGCTGACGTGTGCGGGCGTTTGAGTTCGTTTTGTTGGATTGTGCATGGCATATTCAATTATACCTTAAGAAACCATTGTTTTTTCCAAAGGATCCATGCGACAAGGAACATCGCGAGAACGTATGTGACGGCGAAAATGAGCGATGCATTCATCGGATTTCCCAGGGGTACGAAAAGCGTATTATGGATCGCTTCGTGCAGACTGACAAACGTTGCTCCGCTTTGCCATCGAATAACCCAAAGGGTAGTGGCAAGTATCTCCGAAAGAACGTACACTGCGATT
>DATDNS010000534.1:0-7641 GCA_036518155.1 Bacteroidota bacterium | reverse complement strand
GCTGATTATGGCAGGCCCGATACTCCGGAATTTCAACCCGGAGAACGTAGAAGTCTTAAGCGTGTCCGTCTCTTTGAGACGCGATGGCTGTGCAAGCGACAATTGTGAAACGAGGACCAATACGACGGTGAGGAGGTTCTTCATGAAATGCTTCCTTTGAGAATGGAGAGAGAACAGTTGTTCAGGCGTATGAATGGGTCGACAACCACGAGGATAACATAGGAAAACAGGGGTGCAAAATCAACGCAAACCTGCCGCGTATGACTTACAGCGAGGTCTTCTGAATTGTGTACCGGACACGCAGGACGCCGTTTGCAAAGTCACTCGAAACGATCCTGAACGAACCGATCTCCTTTGTCGATGCTGCGTGTACGCCGCTGCACGGGCACGCGTCGTAATCCCCGATATTCACGATCCGAACCGTTGTTCCTGCCTCCTCCGGCAGCCTTGAGAGATTGAAGCGGCGTTGGGCTTCGTCACGGTTTAAGAAGCTTTCACTAACCGGCAAATCGGCTTCGATAACCTCATTGACGCGGCGATTGATTTCAATGATTTCTTCGGGTGTGATATTCCTGTGGAAATGAAAATCGCATTTCGATTTCTTCTTTTCAATATGCGAACTGAAGGCGCGGCCGCAGTTGAACATCCGAACCATGGTCTGGATGAAGATGTGTTCGGCGGAGTGCATCCTCGGATCGTATTGCTTTGGATTCCGGTTGTACTCGTTCATTGCATGTTTCTCATTCTCAGACGATGTGATTGTCTTCAACTGTTTAGCACGGTGCAGGTATTGATTCAGGGCGTATTCAGAAGATGTACGACATCGAAAGACAAGTCAAAAATCTGTATGGGAAAGCTTATCGCATCGCCGATGAAGGCAAACGGTACGGCGCCAGGAGCGCACGGCCAGAACGCACGCCACGAGAAACATCCTGCACGATAGAACTTTACTTTCGCGATCGTCGCCAGAAGGATAATTAGTGTAAGTACTGTCGGCTTTATCAAAGACGGGGCCAGTCCGATCAGCGCCATCGCCGCCAGATAACCCGAGCCACCTGCTTGGCCAACGGATGAATAGAGACGTGCTGTAACAAAGATCGGCAAGCCAAGCAGAACGATCGAAACTGTTTCCACGGTTTTCCTTCTACCCCGTTTTCGAACTATTGTTAAAACTACCGATTTAGGATTGTTTACGCAACTCTTGCGAACCATTCGTCCGTATTCCTCTCCTTGAGAACCACTCGATTTGAATGCTGATTGCGAAAAACACGCCCGCCGGCCCATTGCGTGTACGAATTATTGACAAATCGGATCGCTTTTTGTATCATACCCTCGACAATTGATTTGCTAGCCCCGCTCCCCCACCTGAATGCAAGCGGAGGACCAGAACGAAAAGTCATTCCCTGCACGACCCCATCGATTTTTTGGAACAACTGAAAGGCGGCTGCCAAGTGCAGGATCCTTAATTGCACGGGACACCCGCAATAAAAGCCAAAGGAGGAATCGTATGGCAACAGCAAAACGGATGACATATTTCAAGACAACGGTTGACGATCAACCGGGTGCCCTGCTCGCTCTCGCGGCTGATCTCAAAGAAAAAGGCCTCGCTCTTGTTGGCCTGAAGGGCGTGGCACAGGGTCAACACGGCGACGTCCTCGTCATTCCCAAAAACCCCGACAAACTCAGAATCGACTGGAAAGCAAGGGGTATGCTTGTCGAGGAGGGAACGCTGTTTTTCCTGAGCGGCACCGATACGACAGGGGCTCTTGTTGCAAGCCTTGATGCACTGACAAAAGTTGGCGTGAACATCGTCGCCATCGAAGCCGGAGCGGTTGGGACGCGTTTCGGCGCATTTCTCTGGGTTGCTCCCGGAGACGTCGACAAGACCGCCGAAATCCTCGGAGCAAAGTAGTTACGTATTGACTCCGGCAACGACTCACCGCCTTGCGTGGGCGTGCACAGGAATACTGTACAACAACAGAGGGGCGGCATCGCCGCCCCTCTGTGCTCATCGAAGAGAGGTCCGTTATGGGAATGGGATCATTTTCCCGACGGGCGGGCAAATATCTTGTCATCCACTCCGGTGTTCGCATCGAACTTGTCGACTGTCAGATCCATCGATTGCCCCATCGCATTTTGTGAGTATTTCGTGGGCATCAGATAGCCGTTGAAATCCTTGTAATCCGACATGTCCACCGACTGCTCCATGGGCCCTTGTGGCGTCGTGAGAACAGTGACCTCGCGATACTTCAGGAAATCCTTGGTATCGAAATAATGCCTTAGCGTCGAGCCTGCTGCCTTTGTAAACGTCACCTCGTAGCACTCCTTGCCATTGACGTTCTTCACGCCCGTAACTTCGGCTGTGTATGCGAGATCCTTGTATTGTCCGTAGAAGTTCATCGTCCCGTCGACTTTCATCGATTCTAGCTGCGGACCCTCGAGGTCCTGGACTCCCTGTGGGCCGGTGGCCCAGCCCTTTTCGCCGTCATAAGCGCTCTTCTGCTCCATCATCCCGACGAGGGCAAATTCCTGGTAGATCTTGTTGGGTGCCTTCTGAACGCTCTTAATCTTGATCGTGAAGTTCTGCATCTTGCCGCTCATCTCGACCGTTCTGTCCTTCATGGCATCAATTTTCGCTTTTCCGCCGGTCTTTTCGATGAACTTTGAAAAGATGTCTTCCGCCTTCATTGTGACTGCGGTAACAGGTTTCTCGACGACTGGATTCCCGTCCTCATCGTACATTTTCACCGGACCGAATGCCGCAAGCTTCTCTTTGACTTCAGCTGCCGTCCCAACGACTGCGACAAGCATCTTGTCAGGAATGAGATACTTCTTCGCCACTTGCTGGACTTCATCCGCCGATACACCCTCGACACGTTTCAACCAGGTCCTGTAGTAGTCTTTCGGAAGCTTGTACCGTTCGATTTCGATCGCGTAGCCGGCAACCTGGTCGGCATCTTCGAGGCTCCGGACAAACGATCCGCTCATGTAGTTCTTCGCCATTTGCAGTTCCTTGGCATCGACAACTTCGTCCCGAATCCTTCTAATCTCATTGAAGACCTCTGTGACGGCACTGTCCGTTACTGCATTTCTTACCGAAGTGTACACAGTGAACGCACCGATGAGTTCATCCGGTCCCATAGCGCTGTACGCGCCGTAGGTGAACGCGTGTTTCTCACGCAGGTTCATGAACAAACGAAACACGCCGCCGCCGAGCACGGTATTCATCACCGAGACTTTTACGACATCGGGGGATGTTCGCTGAAGGTCGACGGTTTGCGCAACCCTGATGACAGATTGTACTGAGGACGGTCTGTCCACCAAAGCCACCATCGTCCCATCGAGGGGTTTTGGCGTTGAGTACACGGGCGAAGGGATTTTTCCCTTTTTCCATTTTCCAAAGTACTTCGCCGCCAATTTCATCACTTGTGCCTTATCGACATCTCCGACGACTGCAAGGATGGCATAATTCGGTTTAAAGTAGGTGTTGTAGACTTCGAGACATTTTGCACGGGTGATTTTGCCGATACTTTCTTCAGTCTCCACTTCTCCGTACGGATGCGTCGGACCGTACAAGACTTTCTGGCGCACCATCCCAACAACGGCATCCGGTTCCATTCTTCTGTGTTTGATCCCGGATTTCGTCTGCATGATCAATTTATCCAGCTCATCCTGTGGAAATGACGGATGCAGGGCGACATCCGACATCAAGTCAAAGAGCTTTTCCGTGTACTTTGAAAGCCCCGATGCGTAGACCGACGTGCCGCCCGATCCCAGAGAAGCACCGATGCGGTCGACTTCTTCGTCGATCTGATCCTTCGTCTTTGTCTTCGTACCGCTGCGCATGAGCTGTCCGGCAAGGTCGATGACGCCGGCATATTCTCCCTCAATTGCGGGCTTTCGGTCGATCAGCATCCGCATGCTGACCGTCGGGAGTTTGGTGTTTCTGACGACAATAACCCGTATGCCGTTCGCCGTCGCCTCGACCGTATAATCGGGGAACGCGATGGCTGGCGCGGGGCCGGGACCCGGCATTTTGCTCCTGTCCAATTGACCCAATGCGACATTCGCGAGTGCAACTAGTGAAAGCGTGCAGAGAATCAGTTTAAGGTTCATGATCGTTGCTCCTTTGCTCGGCTAGCTTTTAGGTTTGGGCAGGTAATAGAGCACTGTCCGATTCGTCGGAATCAGGTATTGTCGCGCGACACGTTGGATATCTTCCCGCGTGACAGCCATGAAGTTGTTGATCTCCGAGTTGATCAGGTTGGCATCGCCAAAGAAGAGGTAGTAGTTGGCGAGTTCCATCGCTTTCCCCTGGACGGTTGCATTCTTTTCGATGAAACCGGTTTCCTTTTGGTTATGGATTTTTGAAAATTCCTCTTCGCTGATCATTGAATTCTGGACTTTCACAATTTCATCCTGGACCGTCGATTCCACTTCATTGGGCGCTTTGCCAAAATTGTCCACCGCAAAAAGCAGGAACACGGACGGATCTTCCAGATCCAGCGGGAAGGTCTGCACAACGAGCGCCAGCTTGTCTTTGTCCACGAGCCTCTTCGATAGCCGGGAGCTTTCGCCACCCGACAGCAACGTGGTCAGCATCGACAATGCGTAGTAGTCCTTTGTTCCCTGTGCGGGCATGTGGTACGCTTCTATGACCGCAGGTAATTGGATGTTGTCGTACACCGTGTCCCGGACCTCGGCAGCCTGGGGAGGCTCAACATCTTTGGGCCGGAATATCTCTCCTTCACCTTTGGGGATATCACCGTAGTATTTCGCGACAAGTTCTTTTGTTTTGTCGATGTCGATATCACCGGCGATCACCAGGCACGCATTGTTCGGGACGTAGAAGGACTTGTAGAATTGGGCAAATTCGTCGTAGGAGGCCCTGTCGATGTATTGGGCCGAACCGATCGGCGTCCAACGATACGGATGCACCTTGAATGAGTGTGCCATAGTCTGTTCGAGGATCGAACCATAGGGGCGATTCTCGAGTCCTTGTTTTCTCTCCTCCTTCACAACTCCCCGCTGCGTCTCGATTCCAATCGAATCCACTTTCAGATGAAGCATGCGTTCGGATTCCATCCACATCGCCAATTCAAGCTGGTTCGATGGGAGCGTAATGAAATAGACAGTCTTGTCGAAACTCGTGAAGGCGTTTAAGTCACCGCCGGCATTCTGGACGATCTTGAAAAACTGACCGCGCGGGATATTGGGCGAACCTTCGAACATCAGATGTTCAAAAAAATGTGCAAATCCGGTCCGGTCGGGTTTCTCGTTTTTCGACCCGACGTGGTATGCCATCACCTGGGAGACTATCGGCACTGAATGGTCCTCGTGCAGGATGACGTGAAGTCCGTTCGGAAGGTTGTACTCCACGAACTTGATATTGACCTGGGCGACAAGCAGAGTGCCGAGGGATATGAGGAATGTGAGCAGGACAAATATGCGTTTTCGCACGGTTTCCTCCTGAAGAATTAGTGGAAAGTTGAACAGTAAAAAGGATGGTGGAGATGGAAGAATGTTGGAAGCACGTTGACCGGGTGGATTTGAAGGATACCTATCCCCTCAATTCTGTCGGCACGAAACTTTGTCAAGGTAACTATTCAGATCCCGAAAAGCAATCCAACGATTGCGAGCAGAACGGATGGACGTACAAGGAGAGTCGGAGAAGGACTGAATACTGCAAAAATTGAGCTGAAGGTGGGATTTGAACCCACGACCTGCGGTTTACGAAACCGCTGCTCTACCGCTGAGCTACTTCAGCAACATTGCGCATCAATATACGCAAAAAGTGAAAGTCGGGCAACAGAATTTCCACGATTCGTCTTGACTTTCTTGCACTACTGTGAGATTTTGCTGTCGACCTTATCTCGTCCAGAATGTCGTTCAATTCACCACTGTAGACAGAGTATGCTGAAGAGAACTTTTCAAGTATTCCTGATTTTGGCGCTTTTCCTCTGGTCGGCGATGCTCACATACAAGTATAATGTGAGGACTCTGAGCGTCGCAAACCGTGAGATTGTATCCAAGGAACCGGGCAATTCAGTTCCGGTAGTGAACATCGAAAAGAAGACTCTTCTGGAATACTATGCTGAGCTGCCCGACAGTGCATTGCCATTTTCCCGTGGGCTCAAGTCTGTCAAGGAACTCGCGCTGAGCTTCGATGCTTGCCCCACCAGTGGAATGAATCGATTCAACAAAGACATCGCAAACACGCTGTTGCAGACAAGAACGCCCGCTACCATCTTCCTCAGCGGCTTGTGGGTGAAGGAGGACAGTGATGCAACACGCCTTCTTGCCTCTGATACCCTGATCGAACTGGGGAATCATTCCTTCTACCATCCTCATCTTACACATCTGCCCGAAGCGAAAATGCGGCAGGAGCTTCAACGCACGCAGGACATTATTTCAAGGCTGACAAGAAAGACTCCATTCCTGTTTCGCGCCCCGTACGGCGAATACAACGATACCCTCATTACCGTAGCGAAACAATTGGGGTTAATCACTGTCCAGTTCAGTGTGGAATCGGGGGACCCGGATACGACGTTTACTACCGCAAGGCTGACGAAATGGGTGACGAGCCAGGCGCGGAACGGGTCGATCATCATCATGCACATCAACAACAGAGGCTGGCACACCGCCGAGGCCTTGCCGACGATTATCGCCAATTTGCGACGGGAGGGATATCGTCTTGTGAAAGTGAGCGATTTGATGAGGGACGTGCGTGAACAATCTTACCAAAAGACTGTCGCAGGAACGGCTGCCAAGTAGCTGAACTACCTGCGGGCCAGCCAGACGCCTACAAGGGTGATTGCAGCACCGACAATTTGAAGTGGATACATCTGTTCCCCGAGTGCAAGATAGGCAAACACAAATGCCAGGACAGGAACAAGGTTGTTGAAGTTCGCTGTCCTCCGCGGACCGAGCTTCTTAATTCCCACCGCCCACATCACCGTCGAAGCACCGATCGAAAGCGCACCCGACCCAATCGCGGCTGCGTAATATCCCGTTCCCACAGTACTCCATTGCAGTCTGCGTGCCGGCACAACGGCGAGCAACATCAGTATGAATGCCCCGATGCAGACCAGAATGACGGAGAGCTGCGTTGCAGAGTAGTCTTTCAGAAAACTCTTTTGAAGTGTTGTGCTGAGTGCCCAAAGCACGGCTGCAAAAAGCGAAAGTACGTCTCCGAACAGCGCATCGCCGCCGAATTTCAGATCCGCACCTGTCCCGATAACGATGAACACGATCCCAACAAGTGAAACAACGGAGCCCAGCCATGCTTGACGCGGCACTTGTTCTTTGTGAATCGCAGAATTCAGAAAGACGGTCCAGAGCGGAGAGGTAGAAAGAATGACTGCAGAATTGCCGACGGTCGTGTTTCGTATTCCGTAGATATAGGCCAACTGGTAAACGACGTGTGCGATCATCGCAAGCCCGAACAATTTGTACCAATCGTTGGCCGGCACACGTTTCCAGGCGGATCGGGCAATGTAGAGAATCGTGAGGGTAACACCCGCAACGAGGAATCTTATGCCGTTGAAGACGAGGATCTCCAACCCCGAGATGCCAAATTTCACCAGTGGAGCATTCGCAGCCCAAATGAGAACGACAACGAGTAAAAGGAATTCTGTCGAT
>DATDNS010000533.1:0-3233 GCA_036518155.1 Bacteroidota bacterium | reverse complement strand
AAGAACTGCTTCTTGATTGGATTGAATCAATGAGCGGTTATCGGCTCGCGGAATACCGGAATTATTCTCTTCGTTGAACCTCATGATTCAATCACGTTGAAGCGAGCCATCCTCCAGGATGTGCACACTCGCAAATATCAGCCCCACGACAAACCACCAACCGAGGCAGTTTATGAACGACCCATAGTAATCCTGAAACAAAGCCGCGATCATTAATCCGGCTAGTGAAAGTGTCCCGCCCAATGCAGCACTTCTTGTTGTCGGACTTACAGCCTTCCGCCACGTCAGTATTCCTGCCTTTAACGACTCGAACCACATCCAAAGAAACAACAGAAGTCCGGGAACTCCCGAATTGATGAGAACATTGAGATAGTCGTTATGAGGATGCGCCGTGGTGTCGTAGTATCCCGGAACCTTATACTTCTCAAAATAGAAGTCGAAGTTGTCCTCCCCGATTCCTACAATTCTGAAATCATGACTTATCTTGAGCGACGTCTCCCAGAGATTGATGCGTGTTTCGTTTGCTTTAAGATCGAACACAGATTCCGCGCGCAAGCGCAGGGTCGGGACCCATACGATGCAGACAGCAATGACTCCAAGAAGTGCAGCCGTAACTATGAGATCCTTCTTTTTTCCTCGTACCAAGCCGAGGAAAGGTATTACTCCGGCGAGTGAAAGCCAGATGCTTCGTGCGAACGTCAAAAGAATGGCTGCAATGCTCAGGACCGGAAGGAATGCGGCGAACCATCTTCGCGTTGTCCTCCTTTCCAGCATTTGGGCTGTCGAGAGAAAGAAAACCGTCATGGCAAATGCGGCAAATGTCAAATAGAACCCGTAGAATCCGACCGCACGATAGAACCTTCCCATTGGATCAAGCGCCATGTGGCGATAGAGCTCGAACCCAAAGAACGCCTGCCAGATGGCGTACATCATCGCCACCGAGGCGGAAAACAGAAATCCCTTCATGATCCGTGAGAGCAACTCCGGAGTACGAACAGTCCAGAACATCATCAGCATGATGAACACGGCCCACTCGTTGTCGACGACCGCCAAAACACTATGCAGGGGGCGTGGAGACAATACCGAGCACACAATGTTCCAGGCCATGTAGAAAGCGAGAGGCCACAAGACCCTGTTCACCCTTACCTGCCAATGATGATTAACCGTTCCCTCAAGAATCCAGCCCAGGACGGCAAATCCTATACCGAATTGCGCAGGGACGTGCGAGATTGGTATTGTCCACGCGAAGACCAACAGCCCGAACTCAGTCAATCTTCCCGGCCATTGGACGGCGGTTGTTTTGAAGCCCTCATCGCTGTGTACGGATTGCATTTTCAATTATCGGTGTAAGAAATGATCTGATTTCCCGAGTTAGTGTCCCGACTGGAATGGTTCGCACCGGCTGATCCTGTTCTGCTTCGATGATCCGATATGTCACGTTATACGGCAACCATTCTTCGTTGACCTGCAAAGGGGAATAGAGACCACAAACTGGCGTTGACGTCGCCGCCGCAATATGAACGATTGACGTATGAGGGGTCACAACAGCCAACGCACCCTCAATCAGTACAATGATTTCCCCCAATGAAGAACTCCCCTTATCCGGAAACGAAAGACATCGTTCTGAGGCAATCTGCGATACGATATCGGCTTTCCATGGATCATCGATGGGTGAGGCAATGACAACGGAAATGACCCCCAATTCGACGGAGAGGTGTTTTCCGATTGAAAGCGCCTGTTCGCTTGATATCCGATTGTCATTTTGGCCTGCGGATATATTGAATACCACGTACGGACGACCACTCGAGATGACATGCCCTGATTTGCTTCGCAACCCATGTCTTCCAAGATACCCTTCCACTCCAGACACTGCAGATGCATCCATCGGATATTGCAGGTACTTTTCACCAGGATCCACGGTGATGCCGAAAACGGCTTCCACATACATTACCAGCATTTCGAACATATGGAATTTCTTCCGCGGCAGGGATAGGAGCGCATTGAAGTAGAACCCATATTTCTCCGGTCCCTGCCCAACCTTGACCGAATGTGGGCACAGCAAGTTCACAATGAGGCCGCCGGAGGTAATTCTGTTAAAAACAAAATTCAGAACGACGTCTGGATGCGCTTGTCGGATACGATACCATTCTCTGGCCAGTTTCAACGGATTCCGATAGAGCACAAATACTCTGTCCACGGAGTCTTCACCCCGGAGCATTGCGGCGTTTGCTTCGCTCGCGACAACAGACAGACGAACTCCAGTAAAATGAGTCTTCACGATCCGGAAGATAGGAAGTGTAACAAGCATGTCCCCAATTTTGTCGTAGCGCAGAATCAAAATCGATTGGAGGCTTTTGCCCTCCAGGGGCAATACGACCTTTGGATTTTTGAATATCCTTCGCAGCACCGGATAGACGAAGGCATTGCGGAACAAGCGTTCGAGGAATACCGCGATATTTCTCATGTGGGACTGGCAGTCCGCAAAGGTTTCCCCGGTACTTTTCGAAGCTTCGCGCGTTGAAGTCTCTGGAATGCCTTGAATACTTCGAGGGGGCTAATGACACGAAGGTCGTCAACATCTGCGACCAATACTTCACTCAGGGCTTTGTATGGCTCCCATATCCTCAGATTCTTGTTTGATTGAACGTAAAGTGCAAGCACAGGCACCCCAAATGCTGTCGCGAGATGCACAGCAGATGTATCGGGCGTGATCAACATGTCGCACCTCGCAATCAGAGCAGCAAATTCGTCAAAGGAATGCGTTGGCGGAGGAACAAAGACCTTTGTAAATCCCCGTGCAATGTCTTCAGCGTCCACTCTCTGTGACGGCGTTGACATCACTATGACAGTAACGTTGCGATCGTGCTGTTGAATCAGAGTAATCAGCGAACAAAAATTGTCTCTCCCCCAAAACCGTACAGCGTGCCCGGCGGAAATATTGATTCCAATTGTTCTGCGGCCCTTGATTCCCAGCGCCGAGAAGGCCCGTGTCGCAAATTCGTCCGCACCGCGGGGAATTGTGAACCGGATGCGCAGATCCTCACGGGCCGGGTCGATACCGAACGGCGTCAGTAGCTGGGCTATGCGCTCAATGATGTGCGATTCTTTGCGGGAGAGGAGCGGAACAACGACATCATACGCATAAGCATTGTCCTTCTGCAATCCCACACTCCATCGCGCCCCCGCCAGGAGGCAAATGACCGTGGAGGTGGCGGACGGATTATCCATCAGGT
>DATDNS010000532.1:0-4150 GCA_036518155.1 Bacteroidota bacterium | reverse complement strand
GTGAGCGGGGGTTTGTCTGGCTCGAACGGGGCGTCAAACCCGAGGTGGCGAAGAAGATCGCTCATCACGACGGGATTGTTGTCATCAACGAGCCCAAACGAATTTACCAGTATGACGACGTGGCCGGAACACTCATCGGCTTTACGGATGTCGACAACAGAGGAATTTCCGGCCTTGAGCTCGAACTCAACGGCGAGTTAAGCGGCAGGAACGGCTCGGTGGTATTGCAGCGAGACGGGCTCGGCCGAACGAGGCCTTCGGCGGATTATCCCCGGATCGACCCCGTCGATGGGAACGATGTGACGCTGACCATCAGCCTGAAATTCCAGGCGATCGTCGAAGAGGAATTGCGGAGAGGGATCCTGGCCAACAAAGCGGACGGCGGTCTGGCAGTAATGATGAACCCAAAAACGGGAGAAATCCTTGCCCTTGCAGTCTACCCGGGAGTGAATCCCAACGATATTACAAAATTCGATATGAGCGCCTCCCGCGATCGTGTGGTCACGGACATTTTCGAACCCGGGTCGGTGTTCAAGGTCGTCACGGCTTCGGCGGCGTACGAAAACAACCTCATTAGTCCCGATTCGCGGGTATACGCCGAGCACGGTGCGATGAAAGTCACCATGAACAACAGGTTCGTACGGCTGATCAGGGACACACACGAGTACGACTGGATCACCTTCAAGGAATCGATAGAGCTTTCCAGCAATATCGTGATGGCGAAGGTGAGCAAGCTGATCGGTCCGGAGCGGTTCTACCGGCAGGCCAGAGATTTCGGGTTTGGAATTCTCTCCGGGGTGGATTTGCCCGGCGAGGTTCGAGGCAGGCTGAAGAAACCGTA
Organism: Bacteroidota bacterium; assembly: GCA_036518155.1. Classification (GTDB taxonomy): domain Bacteria; phylum Bacteroidota; class Ignavibacteria; order UBA10030; family UBA10030; genus JADGQA01. Next base: position 3,309 of record DATDNS010000532.1, on the reverse strand, counting down.
TGAATGGTCGGGGACAACGCTGATGACGATGGCGTTCGGGTACGAAGTCGGTGTCACGCCCATCCAGATAGTGTCCGCTTATGCGGCCGTGGCCAATCACGGTTACCTCATGCAGCCGTATGTCGTGGCGAGCGTCAGGGATCAGGAGGGTGATGTGATTCGGGAGCAGAAGCCTGAAATGATCCGACAGGTCATTTCGGCAACGACGGCAAAACTTCTGACCGACGCGTTTGAAGGAGTGGTTGACCGGGGTACGGCAAAGGATGTAAAAGTCGAAGATGTGAGAATTGCCGGCAAGACCGGGACGGCGAAAAAGATTGTCGACGGCAAATACGCCCCGGGGGATTTTACTGCATCCTTTGTCGGCTTCTTTCCCGTGGAAGATCCCCAGATCGTCTGTCTCGTCATGATGGACAATCCGAGAGCGCACGGATACTACGGCGGTGAAACAAGCGGACCAATTTTTCGGGCCATCGCGGAACGTATCGCTCATTCCTCCTGGCGGATTACTCATCCGTCGGTAACGCAGGAGCCGAACGCGGTCACGTCAACGGTCAGCGTCCCCGACGTTCGCTCCATCAGCCCGGCAATTGCCGTAAAAATCCTGGAAGGCCACGGCCTTACAGTAAAGACCTTTGGAAAAGGGGACGTTGTTCTTCGCCAGTCACCGGAGCCGGGGAAAAATGTCCAGCCGGGTGATGGAGTCACGCTCGTCCTGAACACTGATGCCACTCCGCAGAAGGACGGTACGATTGTCATGCCGAATCTCTCCGGGATGAGCGTGCGAAGAGCGATCAATCTCCTCGTCATCGGCGACTTTGATATTCGCGTTCACGGTTCGGGCATCGTGGTTCGCCAGATTCCGGCGGCGGGGCAGAGGGTTGCAGTCGGCAGCGTTGCCCAGATCATCTGCCAACCGAGGGCAGCAAAAACCGCAGCCCTCTATTGATGTGCAACCATGAACCTTGCGACGCTTCTTGAAGGAGTCACCGTCACAAAAATGTTTCAGACGCTTTATGGACGCATGGTCGTGACCCACGACGTCGAGGTTAACAGGATTCAGTATGACTCACGAAAGGTTGGCGCGAACGACTGTTTCATCGCCATCAGGGGCACCGGTGCGGACGGACACACCTACGTGAACGCGGCAATCGAACGGGGAGCGAAGGTTGTGGTGCTGGAAGACGATGCGACGCTCCCGGATTCCTACTTCATGCACGCCGGAGTGGTCAAAGTCATTGTGCCGGATTCTCGAAAGGCACTGGCGACGATGTCGGCAAATTTCTTCGGCCATCCGTCGAAGAAAATGAAACTTGTCGGCGTTACAGGAACGAATGGGAAGACCACGACGACACATCTCGTAAGGTCGGTCCTCGAGACGGCTGGATTCAAAACGGGACTCATCGGTACGATCGAGTACAGGATCGGCGGCGAGGTTTTTCCGGCAACACATACGACGCCCGAATCCCTGGAACTCAACGAGATGTTTTCGACGATGGTCAACAAAGGCTGCACGGCGGTGACCATGGAAGTCTCATCGCACGCACTCCATCAGTCAAGAGTGTCCGGTCTCGATTTCGATGCTGCGGTGTTCACGAATTTGACCCAGGACCATCTTGACTACCACGGCACCATGGAAGCGTACTTCGAAGCGAAGAAAATTCTCTTTGACGGGCTCAAACCTTCCGCGTTTGCGATCACCAATGCGGACGATGTACACGGCGGAGAGATTGCCGCATCGACTGCGGCGTTGAAGATGACGTACAGCACCCGGCAGCACGCCGACGTTGAAGCAAGAAATATCAGCCTTGGCATCGGGGGAACTGTATTCGACGTTGTATACGGCAACCAGACGACGACGATCTCCTCTCCACTCGTTGGGCAGTTCAACGTCTACAACATGCTGGGAGCGTTTTCTGCCGGCACTGCGCTCGGGATACCAACGGAGACCATCCGGCGCGGCATTGAGAACGTCCATAGTGTCCGTGGGAGGTTCGAGAAGATCAGTTCTCCACAAGGATGGACGGCAATTATCGATTATGCACATACGCCCGATGCCCTCGAAAAGTGTCTCCGAACGATTCACGACGTTCTTCCCGCGAAAAACCGCGGCAGAATTATTACAGTTTTCGGTGCCGGCGGCGACCGGGACAGGGCAAAGCGCCCGTTGATGGGAGCGATTGCAGGTGAACTGAGTGATATCGCGGTCGTGACTTCGGATAATCCAAGAACGGAAAACCCGGAAACCATCCTGGACGAAGTCCTTCGCGGGTTTCCGAAAGGTTCGCAATTCATGCGTGAAGTTGACCGGAGGTCTGCGATCCACAAAGCGGTTCAGCTTGCCAAACCCGGAGATGTCGTGCTGATTGCGGGAAAAGGACACGAAGACTATCAGGTCATCGGTACCAGGAAGGTTCATTTCAGCGATCGCGAGGTGGTGGAAGAAATTGTCTCCAAGCCCTTGAAGTGACCGGTGAACGCGTGAAACTGGCACTCTCTGAAATTCTCAGCGTTCCGTATGCACGGGCACTGGGTTTTGAAGCTGCTGCGACCGGGCATATCACCGGTGTTTCAACCGACAGCAGGTCAACGCAACAAGGGGACGCGTTCTTTGCAATTCGCGGCGAGAAACTGGACGGCCACGATTTTGTCACCAAAGCGATTGGGTCGGGTGCTTCGGTCATCGTGGTCGACCGCAAGTGGGCCGACGCAAACGGCACGATGCTGGTGAGTATCAGTGTCCCAAGACTCGTCGTCGGGAATACGACAGTCGCCCTCGGAGATTTTGCGGCCGCGTACAGGTCAAAGTTCAGGATTCCATTCATCGCGATTGCCGGAAGCAACGGCAAGACGACAACAAAGAACATGGTCAGTGCAGTCCTTGCGACAAAATACAACGTTCTGAGCACGGAAGGAAATTTGAACAATCAGATTGGTGTTCCGCAGACACTGTTTCGCCTGACCGAAGACCACGACCTTGCCGTCGTTGAAATCGGGACGAATCATTTTGCGGAGATCGAATATCTCTGCCGGATTCTTGCACCGACGCACGGGTTGATTACGAACATCGGACACGAACACCTTGAATTCTTCGGTTCTCTCCAGGGAGTCGCAAAGGCAGAAGGAGAGCTGTTGGAATGGCTTCACTCGAGCAGGGGGACATTCTTTTTCAACAAGGATGACAGCTTGATCGCGGGACGTCTTAACAAGAGCAGGGGGACGAAGACGGTATCCTTTGGGTTTGCCGCCCGGAATCCGGACGTGAAAGGTGCGATCCTTGCGACCGACGAGAACGGCTGCTCCAGAATC
>DATDNS010000531.1:0-8569 GCA_036518155.1 Bacteroidota bacterium | reverse complement strand
GTGTAGGCGTATTTAATGTTTTCGAACACGCCGGCGACGTATCTCGGATCGCCAAGGATGGAGTTCGTTGTCAGCTCGGTATCGAGGCGCGGAGCAAAGGGGTTGCAGGAAATCAAAAGGAGACACAAGAAGACGAAAAGGAAGGAATACTTCATGGGCACTCTACTGAGCAAAGGCACCCTTCAAGTCGCTCCACCCCGGGTCGTTCTGGGCATCCCGGAAATCGACCCAGTGCCAGATCGACCATGTGCTGTTGAGCGAATTCCTGATGAGAAAAAACTGAGCCCTCCCCTGGAACACTGTTGGAATCCCCGCCTGAGAATGAGGAACGGTCAGCAGATACTCAGCATCGTACTGAGCGGAATCTGATTGTTCACTGACAGCACTAAGAGTTGTAAAGCTCAGACCAGCCGCCTTGCCGGCGAGAATCTTCGCATTCATGTTGGTGAAGTATTCCTGCTCGGACTGTTTCGTCCAGGCGATGAAGACGCCAAAATACTGGGACCGGGCCTGCGGTGAGGCATCGAAAACAAATGTTCGTCCGAACGTTGCCGAATCTGAGAACGATTTCAGGTAGTTTTCAGGGTTCTGGTCCTGAAATGCCGACCGCATGTTGTCAAAAACATCCGAAGCAACGACCGGAGAAACGTAGCTCGAACTGGTTTGCGCTGGCGGATCAGCCGTTCTGGTCTGGAAGATGTCACACGAGACGAATAGCGCAGGCACCAGCAATACTACAATCCTGTAGTTTCCGTTTCCCACGTCTCAGACGGCAATCCTTCCTTCGAGGGCCCTCGAAAGCGTCGCTTCGTCGGCAAATTCGAGATCCGATCCGACGGGAAGCCCTCTGGCAATTCGGGTGACCTTTACATTCAACGGTTTCAGCAATCTCGATAAATAGAGTGTCGTCGCTTCCCCTTCAACGTTTGGATTCAACGCGAGGATCACTTCTTCGATCGCATCGTTCATCCGGTGGAGCAGCTCTTTCACTTTCAAGTCCTCAGGCCCGACCCCGTCCAGCGGCGAGAGTGCGCCCCCGAGGACGTGGTACAATCCCTTGAACTCGTGCGTCTTTTCGATCGCCAGGACATCGTTGGGCTCCTCGACAACACAAATCGACGTGCGCTGTCGCTTCGGGCTGGAGCAAATCGCGCAGGGGTCTGCTTCCGTGATGTTGGAACAAATTGAACAGTAGCGTACTTTCTCTTTGACGTCGACCAGGGCTCGTGCCAGCGTTGACACATCCTCCCTGGTCATCTTGAGGATGTAGAGGGCAAGCCGGTGCGCAGTCTTGCGGCCAATACCGGGGAGCCGGGAGAACTGCTCTGCAAGATGCTCGATTGATTCTGCCGTATAAAACATGGTTTGGAGGTTTGCTGAATTGTTAAGGAATGGTCCCGCTCCGACGCTGGGAATCCCTGCGGCCCTTACATTCCGGGCAGATTGAGTCCCGGAATATTGGGAATCATTCCGCTCGTTGCCTTCTGCATTTCTTCCTGAGCCATCGCCGCAGCACGTTCGAGCGCCTGATTCGCCGCAGCGACAACGAGGTCCTCAAGCATGTCTTTCTCTTCGGGATTCACCACTTCTTTTTCGATTTCGATCTTCACGATCTGTTGTTTCCCGTTCGCCGTAACTTTTACCATACCACCCCCCGATTCGGCAGTGACAGTTTTGTTCTCCAACTCTGACTGCACCTGTGCGACTTTCTCCTGCATTTTCTGGAACTGCTTCATCATGGATTGCATGTTCGGCACGCCGCCTTTGAACATCATACGCTCCTTGTATTTGACTGCAATTGTTTGAATATATCCCGAAATGGAGGGAAAGTCAACGCAACGTGTTTACCTTGACTTTCGGACAAATTGCCGATATATTATTTACAGAAGCTCGTGAGGAAAACGCTCGCGAGCTTTTGTAGTGTGTATGACAGTTGTTCTGTGGGCACAACCGATTCCGCGATAGCTCAATGGTAGAGCATGCGGCTGTTAACCGCAGGGTTGTAGGTTCGAGTCCTACTCGCGGAGCGAATGAGGCTCCGGTATCGCTCTCAGGAAATTCTGTAACGTGCGGTGCGAGGGTTTTCCCAACACGACTGAGGTCGAGCCGGGATAAGGAATACGAGAAAACCTGAGGAACTCACCTCGGGTTTTCTTGTTTTATAAGTCAGGAGGGTTGTGTTGCGAATTCGCACCGGCTTCGGTGTCCGAGAAAACCAGGTGATTCAGTCACCTGGTTTTGTTTTTTCGGCGCCCAATCAGGCCTGAGAACCGTACGCGCCACGATCATCCTGGACTTTAAACTTCACGATAGCAAATGAAAACGATCATCGTTCTCCTGAATTTCCTTCTCCCGATTCTTTACGGAGCCGCGGTGTGGAGCTATGCGAAGGCCTTCTTCAGTAATTCTGCCACTGCCAAGAGGATCAAGACACCGCTCCTCAGCCTGACGATTGCATGTCACCTGCTCTACATTGTGTCGAGAACGTTGTTGTTCGACCATCCGCCGATTACAACCATTTATGAGATCCTGTCCGTCATCGCCTTCACGACCGCCGTGGCATATGCTGCCATCGAATTTTTGACAAAGGTAAAGAGCACAGGCTATTTCGTCCTCATTATTTCGTTTTTCTTTCAGCTGATATCAACATTGTTTATCCGCGACCTGCCGAATGTCAATCCGGTCTTGCGAAGCAACTTGCTCGGATTTCACGTCACGAGCGCTCTCCTGGGGTATTCGGCATTTGCAATTTCAGCCGTCTACGGCTTCCTTTATATTATGTTGTACCATCACATCAAGTCGAAACAGTTCGGCGTGATCTACGATAATCTTCCCAACCTCGAAAAACTTGAACGGATGGCGACTGTCTCGGTGATCTCGGGGTTTGTTCTCCTTACCGTCGCGATTATCGTCGGCGTCGTGTGGCTGCCGATGGCGTTCGAGCATTATTCCTATTTCGACCCAAAACTTGTCGGCACGTTCGTCATTTGGTTCATGTACGGAATCGGCTTGTTGGCAAAGCAGACTATCGGCTGGCAGGGCCGGAAGATCATGGTTCTTTCGATCGTCGGATTTGCCGTCGCATTGCTGTCGCTGACGGTGGTCAACGTTTTCCTGAGCGGTTTTCATAATTTCTACTGAGCAAGCAGCGAACAGGCAATTTCGCAAACGGCATGAATCTGGTACTCATTGGAATCAATCACAGGACGGCCCTCCTGGATGTCCGGGAAAAGCTCTGGTTTTCCGAAGCGGAACTCCCTCCGGCCATTGTGCAGCTGCGTGATCAGTTCTTTTCCGAGTGTTTCATCGTATCGACCTGCAATCGTACCGAGCTTTACGGTATTGTCGACCCGCAAAAGTCTTCTCTGGCGAATGAATCGACAATCCAGGCCGCGAGCGATACCCTCATCACACTGAAATCCGCCTTTCCGTCCGTTCGGCATGAACATCTGTACCAAATTTCTGGATGCAGAGCGGCAGCTCATCTCTTCAAGGTTGCGGGCGGGATCGATTCAATGGTCATTGGCGACATCCAGATCCTGAACCAAATCAAGAGTCACTACAACCTCGCCTCCGGAGAACAGACGACCGGCGTCTTCCTTCATCGGCTCGTTCAAACGGCGCTGAGGGTTGGAAAGCGGGCGCGGACCGAAACCACCATCTGCGAGGGGGCTGTGTCCGTAGGGTACGCGGCGGTTGAACTGGCAAACAAAATTTTCTCCGACCTTTCCCAAAAACATGCTCTTCTCATCGGGGCGGGCGAAACCGGCGAGCTCGCGGCGAAAAATCTCACGGGGCGCGGCATCGCATCGCTCACCATTGCCAATCGGACACGGTCGAAGGCTGAGGATCTGGTGAAGGAACTTGGCGGCAACGTCGTGGACTTTGACCGCTTCGAAGAAGCGCTTCGTGCAACGGATGTCGTCATCTGCTCCGTGAGCAGCCCTCAGTACATTCTGACGCCCGAGCAGCTTCAGCGCGTGATGAAAGCACGCTCGAATGCACCGCTGTTGATCATCGACATCGGCGTTCCGCGCAACGTACACCCGGACGTCAACAATCTCGAAAATGTCTTCCTCAACGACATTGATTCTCTTTCCAGGATTGTGGATCAGAATCTCCAACGCCGCAAGAGTGAGATTGCCAGCGTCAATGCGATCGTGCTGGAAGAACTCGTCGGTATGCGGCAGTGGCTCGAATCGCTTCAGGTGCATCCCACCATCACCGATTTGCGGGATTTCTTCGAGAACGTCAGGGCGGACGAAGTCAGGAAACACATCAATCGATTTACGGAGCAGGACAAGGAACTTGTCGAGCTCCTGACGAAGCGAATCGTCAACAAGCTCCTTCATCTGCCGACAACCAACCTCAAGAACGGTGACGGGGAAAGCGCCGAAGAACGGCACAAGAAGATCCATATTGTCAGAGGATTGTTCGGCCTGCAGAAAAAGGATTCCGTCGGCAACGACAACAATCAGGATTCAATCGAATGAGCGGAACCTCAAAGGTCGTCATCGGTACCCGGGGAAGCGAGCTTGCCCTTTGGCAATCACGATGGGTGGAAAAGCAGCTGCTGAAACTTCAACCTTCGCTGCGGATCGAAATCAGGACGATCAAGACCAAAGGAGACAAGATCCTCGACTCGGCCCTCTCGAAAATCGGCGACAAAGGTCTCTTCACAAAGGAGATTGAACACGCTCTGCTCGACGGCAGTGTGGACATTGCGGTCCACAGTCTCAAAGATATTCCCACAAAGGTTGAAGAGGGACTGACGATTTCGGCCATCTGTGAACGTGAAGATGTCCGCGATGTCTTCGTTGCGCACGGGAACAAGAACTATTCCACGCTTGCCGATATCCCGCACGGTGGAACGATTGCAACAGGCAGCCTGAGACGACGCTGTCAACTCCTCAGGATTCGTCCGGACCTCACCATCGTCGAGATTCGCGGCAATCTTGGAACACGGATCGAGAAATTGAACGCCTCGGATTGGGATGGGATGCTTCTGGCGAAAGCCGGAATAACACGACTGGGCCGGACAGAATTGATCGCCGAGATCCTTTCGCCCGCGCAGATTCTCCCCGCAGTGGGGCAGGGCGCGTTGGCGATCGAAACGCGTGAGAGCGACGCCGATGTCCGTGCCCTCATCAAGCCGCTGGACCATTTGCCAACCAGGCAAGCCGTTCTCGGCGAGCGAGCCTTGCTCCGACGGCTCGAAGGGGGCTGCCAGGTGCCTATCGGCGCATATGCCAGAATCGAAAACGACAAATACAAAATGGATGCGATGATCGGCAGCCTTGACGGAAAACGCTCTGTCCGCTCATCCATCGAAGGTAGACCGAATGACGCGGAGAAACTGGGTCTTGAACTTGCGGAACAACTTCTGTCGGCTGGCGGAGAGGCGATCCTCAATGAAATCCGGGAACTGAACGTGTGAACGACGTTAAGAAGCAATTCGGAACAGCTTCGGCGACCTCCTTCCCTCTTCGGGGAAAAACGGTATTGATTACCCGACCCAGAGAGCAGGCAGGAGAGTTCTCACAACTGCTGCGGGATCGGGGTGCAACAACCGTGTTCGTTCCGACCATTGAAATCGTCCCTCCTCGGTCCTGGCAGCCGTGCGACGACGCGATCGACGCAATCCGAACATACGATGGCGTCATCTTCACGAGTGCCAATGCCGTGCGGTTGCTTTTTGGACGAATGCGTGAACGTAACCTGGCGTCCTGCCTCGAACACGCACGCACGATGACGATTTATGTTGTAGGTTCAAAGACCGGCGATGCACTTGTTGCAGAAGGATTGAAACCGACGCACATGATCGACGTACAAAACAGCCGCCAACTGGCCGAGGCGCTCCTGCGGGCTCCGATCCGGGGCAAGCGGTTGCTGTTCCCGAAGGGAAACCTTGCCAGCGGTGAGCCTGCTGAACTCCTGCGGTCGGCCGGCGCGGCAGTTGATGAAGTGACAGTCTATGACACCGTGGCGCCACGCGATGCGGACGCGAGTGCAATCGGGGAGATACTTCGGAATGATGCAATTGGGATCGTGACCTTCTTCAGTCCTTCCAGTGTCAAGTATTTGGTCTCAATTGTTCCGAGAGAATTCCTCTTGTCCAAAACCATTGCGGTGATCGGGACAACGACTGCCGCGGCCGTGAAAGAAGCTGCGCTCCCGGTGCACGTCCTCCCGGAACATCCAACCTCGGCCGATCTTGTCGATGCAATTGTTCAATACTATCAAGCGAAAGAACGAGAGGCAGTGTGACAAAATCTGACTCAATGAACGACCTCTTTCTAAGGGCGTGCAAACGCGAGGAGACCGATCGCACTCCTGTGTGGTTCATGCGCCAGGCAGGGAGGTATCTGCCGGAATACCGCGCAATCAGGGCAAAGACGGATTTTCTGACGTTATGCAAGACTCCGGAACTCGCTTCCGAAGTCACAATCCAGCCGGTCGACCTCGTGGGCGTCGATGCTGCAATCATCTTCTCCGACATTCTTGTCGTTGCGGAAGCGATGGGGATGAAACTCGTCGTCGAAGAAGGGAAAGGAGGCCCCCGCTTTCCTTCGCCGCTTCGGTCGAAATCCGACATCGAGAAGCTTGGCGTGCGAGACGTTTGCTCGTCATTGAATTACGTATTCGACGCTATTCGTCTGACGCGAAAGCGACTGAACAACAGAGTGCCGCTGATCGGCTTCTCGGGCGCTCCCTGGACGATCGCATCGTACATGGTCGAGGGACGCAACCCGAGGGATTTCCGGCACGTAAAGGAACTGATCTATTCGAACCCCCACGACGCGCATTTGCTGTTGGACAAACTTGCCACCGTCGTTACTTCCTATCTCAACGCGCAGATCGAGGCCGGCGCACAGGCAGTCCAGATTTTCGACACGTGGGGAGGCGTCCTGGGACAGGAAGAATTCGAGGAATTTTCGCTGCGTCATATCCGGAAGGTCATTTCTGCTCTCAAGACCAATGGAGTTCCCGTCATCGTGTTCTGCAAAAATTGCGGCCATTCGCTCGAAAAAATCGCGGACACCGGCGCCGCCGTCGTGGGTCTTGACTGGACGGTCGATATCGGCAAAGCGCGGGAAATGATCGGAAGCTACGTTGCGTTGCAGGGGAACCTGGACCCGGTGATGCTCTTTTCAACTCCGGAACGAATTGCGGAGGGGGTAAAGACAATTCTCAAGAAATTTGGCAATGGTACCGGTCACATTTTCAATTTGGGTCACGGCATCCTGCCGGAGACACCAGTGGATAACGTACGGGCATTCGTCGAGGCGGTAAGGAAGTATAGTCCGGCTTATCATTGACGAGGAGAGGATACTGAAGGGTATGAAACAATTTGAATCCATCGACATCGAACTCCTGCGCAAGTACAGCGCGCCGGGTCCGCGATACACCAGTTATCCCACGGCGCCTTCATTCAGCCCGTCATTCGGTCCGTCAGAATATCTGAAGGCGATCGATGAAACGAACGTCGCGGAGACCGAAACGCCGATCTCGCTCTACTTTCACTTCCCCTATTGCGATACACTCTGCTATTTCTGCGGCTGCACGATGCTGATCACACACAGCCGGGAACAAATCCGCGAGTACAACGAGTATCTGCTCCGCGAAGTCGACTTGATCGCCCCGAGGGTTTCCAAACGGCGTAAGGTGATTCAGTTGCATTGGGGAGGCGGAACGCCGTCCTATCTCACCCCGGAAGAAATCAAGCAAGTCGGCTCTCATATTCGTGACCACTTCACGTACGACCCGGACCTCGAAGCCGGCGTGGAAATCGACCCGCGAGGGTTGACGTACGAACACATGAAGGCCCTCCGTGATATCGGCTTCAACAGGATCAGCATGGGTGTTCAGGATTTCGATATCCGCGTACAGGAGGCGGTCAATCGTGTTCAACCGGAATCGATCACACGCGATGCAGTCAACTGGAGCCGCGATCTGGGATTCCACAGCATCAACCTTGACCTGATCTATGGTCTCCCCCACCAAACCCTCGCCTCGTTCGAAAAGACCGTGGATACGGTCATCAATATTTCCCCCGACCGTATTGCAGTGTTCAATTACGCTCACGTACCCTGGTTGAAGCCGCATCAGAAGCTGATCCACGGCGAAGACCTGCCAGCGACGGACCTGAAGCTTGAAATCTTCAAGATGACGACGGAAAAACTTCTGGACGCCGGGTATTGGAGCGTCGGCATGGACCATTTTGCAAAGCAAACCGACGAGCTCGCGATTGCGCAACGGAACGGAACCCTCTACCGGAATTTCCAGGGATATTCCACGAAGGCTGGCTGTGACCTCTACGGGTTCGGGATGTCTGCCATCGGTCATTTCAAGGAGACCTATCAGCAGAACGTCAAGAATGTTCGGGAATATTACGACATCCTGAACAAGAAGAGTCTTGCCACTCACGTCGGCTACCGGATGACGCGCGACGACCATATCAGGAAAGAAGTGATCATGAGGGTGATGTGCGATATGGAAGTCCGCAAGAAGGATATCGAAAAGACGTTCGGGATCGTGTTTGACGATTATTTCAAGAATTCATTCCCGA